>NZ_JBFAJA010000057.1:0-94153 GCF_040654975.1 Dactylosporangium sp. NPDC050588
TCGGCGACGACCTGCTGGGTGTCGCGGCTCGCGATGCTGAGCGCGAACGGCACCTCGAGGGCGATGAGCACCAGCAGGAGCAGCACCGCCTTGTCCTCGGTGCCCCTGTCCGCACCGTCCGGCCTGGTGTTCGGGCGGGAGGACCAGCCGGAGCTGCGCGCCCAGCCCGCCGCCGTCTGGGACCTGCACGAGGGCACCAACCTGCTCGTCGCGGGCCGCCCCCGGTCCGGCCGGAGCACCTTCCTGCGGACCGTGGCGGCAGCGGCACTTCGTACCGGCGAAATCCACATCTATGTGATGGACTGCGGCGGCACCCTGGGCGACCTCGCGGCCCTGCCGCACTGCGGCGCGGTCGTGGACGCCGGCCAGCTGGACCGCGGCGCGCGGCTGCTGGCCCGCCTCGAGGCGCTGATCCGCGAGCGGGAACGCGGCGGCGGCCTCCGCACGCTGCTGCTGGTCGACGACTGGGACACGTGGCTGCAGACGTTCGGCGAGGTCGACCACGGCACCCTGTACGACGCGCTGGTCCGCATCGCCCGCAAGGGCCCGGCCGTCGGTGTGCACGTCGCGGTCGCCGGCAGCGGCGCACTGCTGACGTCGGGCCGCTTCCGGGCGCTGACCGAGTCGTCACGGGACCTCCTCGCGCTGCCGTTCGCGCCCGGGGACCACGCGCTGCTCGGCATCCCGGCGACCGCCGTGCCCGGCGACCAGCGCCCCGGGCAGGCGGTCCGGCTCACCGGCCGGCACTGCATCGTCCAGGTCGCCGTCGCCGACCCCGGTGTCGCCGCCGCCGCGGTCACCGTCCGCCCGTGGCGGGTCGACGAGCTGCCGGACCAGATCAGCGTCGCCTCGGCCGCGGCCCTGCCCCGCGACTCCTCCCCGTCGTCGGTCCCCGCCGGCGCCTCCCCGTCGTGGGTCCCGGCCGGCGTCGGTGGCGACGACCTGCGCCTGCTCGGTGTCGACCTGATCGCCGAGGGCCCCGGCTTCTACGTCACCGGCGAGCGGCGCAGCGGGCGCAGCACCGCGCTGCTCGGCATCGCCCTGGACCTGCTGTCACGCGGCACGCAGGTCGTGATCCTCGCGCCGGTGCGGACCTCGCCGTTGCACGCGCTGTCCGGTGTACCGGGGGTCGCCGCCATCCTGGGGGTCCGGCAGCCCTCCGTCCGCCAGGCGCAGCTGGCCCTCGCCGCCGCCGGCACCACCGGGTGCGTCGTCCTCGTCGACGACGCCGAGCACCTGCTGCGCGGCGACGCCGGCACGGTCCTGCGCGAGTTCCTCCTCGAAACGGACCCCGCGCACCTCGGGATGGTCGTCGCGGCCGCCGTCGACGACCTGGCCGCGCCGCCGCCGGGCAGCTTCGCCGCGGAGGCCGGCCGCTCCGGCGCGGGCCTGCTGCTGGGCCCGCGCCAGCCGCGCGCCCACCTGTTCAACACCGTGGTGAAGATCCCGCAGGCGTACGTGACCGCCGACCCACCCGGCCGCGGCGTGCTGATCCGCCCACGCGGCATGGCCCCCGTGCAGGTCCCCTACGCGACCACCGACGACGCGGCGGCGCTGGTCGCGGCCCGCCCGCGGCGGGTGCCGCAGCTGCTGGGCATCACCGACGCCCTGGCCGGCCCGGCCCCCACGACCGTCCCCCGCCTCCGCTCGATCGTGGCGGAGCTACTGGCCGCCGGCTTCGACGCCCTGGAGCCGGCCGCGGCCACCCAGGCCCTCGAACTAGCCGGCGCCGGCTTCACCGGCTCCCCCACCGAACTCCTCGCCAAGGTCCGCCCCTTCAGCTGATTCGATCGTTCGTGGCCCACGATTTCAGGTGCCACGGCCTCGAACCGCGCGAAGCCGCACGGCCAGTCGAACTCCAGCGCTGGCCGGGCGTGGCAGCACGGCACCGTCACGGTCCGGTCGTGGAACTCGGCCGTTGCCCGGTCACTTCTTCGGGTCGGCGGCAAGCTGGATGAAGAGGGCGTAGGCGGCGTCGACCTCGGCCGGGTCCTCGCCGGCGACGAGGTCGACGAGCAGGCCGCGGGTGACGGCGATGCCCAGCCGCAGCGACGCCCGGTCGGTCTCGATGCCGAGGCGTTCGCCGGCCTTCTCCGCGTCGTCGAGCCAGCTCGCGGTGAGGCCGTCCGGTCCCGGTGCGCCGCCGCGGGTGGTGAGCGCGAGCACCTCGAAGAAGAGCCGCACGAACGGACGCACCTCGGGGCTCGACACGGCCTGCCACACGCCGGTCATCAGCTCGGCCGGGGTCGCCGCGGTCTCGGCGAGGGCGGCCATCGCGGCGCGCTGCCGCGCCTCCATCGCGCCGACGACGGCCGCGAGCAGCCCCTCCCGGGAGCCGAAGTGGTACAGCAGCATCCGGTGGCTGGTGCCGACGCCGGTCGCGATCTCCCGCAGGCTGCGGTCGGCCAGCCCGTCGCGGGCCGCGAACTCGAGGACGCGGGCGAGCAGATCGTCACGGGACTCAGACATGTACCAGATGGTACAGTGGCCGCATGCGCTACGAGGAATTCACCCAAATTGACGCGCCGGTCGACCTGATGTGGCGCCTGACCACCGAGGTCGAGGACTGGCCGAAGTTCCTGCCGACCGTGCAGCGGCTGGAGCGGCTCGACGGCGGCGAGCTGCGGGTCGGCAGCACCGCCCGGATCAAGCAGCCGGCACAGAGCAGCGCGGTCTGGACCGTGACCCGGTTCGAGCCGGAGCGCGAGTTCACCTGGGAGACCAGGCGGAAGGGGCTGCGCCTGACCGGCCGCCACCTGCTGGAGCCGGCCGGCTCGGGCACCCGGATGGGACTCGTCATCGAGACCGACGGCCCGCTGTCCGGCGTCATGGCGGTGCTCGGCGGGTTGATGCGGTCGTCGCTGCGCCAGGAGGCGGCAGGCTTCACGCGCCAGGCGGCCGCCGTCCGCTGAATCCCAATTGCGTGGCGACGTCCGGGGTCCTCGCCCGAAGATGGCAGCCGTGGACAGTATCGAGGTGGTCATCGCCCATCACGAGCGCGCGACGCTGCGCGTCGGTGACGTGTTCCTGAAGGTCGACACCGATCAGGCACGCACCGACGTCGAGGTCGAGGCGATGACCCTGGCGCCCGTCCCGACGCCGGAGATCCTGTGGCGCAGGCCGCCCGTGCTCGCGCTCGCCGCCCTCCCAGGGGTGGCGCTCGGCCGTCTCGGCGAGCCGTCGACCGCGTCACCGGCGGCGTGGGCCGCGGCGGGCGCCACCGTGCGGAAGCTGCACGACGCGCCCCTGCCACCCTGGCCCGGCCGCACCGCCGACGCCATCGCCGCGGACCTCGACACCGAGTGCACGTTGCTCATCGCGAACGGCATCCTCCCCACCGACCTCGTCACCCGCAACCGCCAGGTCGCCGAGGCCGCGCTCCGCCCGTGGACACCCGCGTTCACCCACGGCGACCTGCACGTCTCCCACGTCTTCGTCGACGGCGACGAGGTCACCGGCGTGCTCGACTGGTCCGAGGCGAGCCGGGGCGACGCCATGTTCGACCTCGCCAGTCTGACCCTCGGCCACGAGGAGCACCTCGACGACGTCATCGCCGGCTACGGCCCCGGCGCCGACCTCGACGCGATCCGTGCGTGGTGGTCGCTGCGCAGCCTGCTCGCCGTCCGCTGGCTGGTCGAGCACGGCTTCGACCCGTCCAAACCGGGCTGCGAGATCGACGTGCTCCGCGCCCGTATGTGACGCCCATGGGCGCTCGGCAGCGCCGGCTATCGCCGGGCCGGGCGATCCCGACGGGTGACCTGCGGCTCCGTCAGGCTGCCGGGTCGTGCTTGAAGGCGGTCATCGACACGCCGGTCACCTACGTCGACGACGAGGCGAGCACCGAACTGATCGGCACCAGCCTGGTCGACTTCCTCGGCACCTGGGTCGGCGAGCTCGGCGCCCAGGAGTTGCTCGGCTTCTGCCGCCGTGCCGGCCTGCGGCCGCCGATGCCGGAGGCCGAATGCGAAGCGGCTCTCAAGGACTACCCGGACCCGCAGCAGGTGTTCGACTTCTTCCTACACACGTCTTCCTGAACGCCCTCCGCCGTTGCGGGGGTGATTGCGACGGCGTACCGCGGCGAACACCGAAACGAAGCTCCTGACGATGACCTACGCCTTCGACACGCTCGGCTACGCAGCCGTCGTGTGGTGCATCAACCCGCAGAACGTCCTCTCCCAAGCGGCGATCACCCGTATCGGCGGCACCCTCAACGGCCGCGAACCGCAGGTCGAAGGCGGGCCGAGCCTGCTCGTCTTCCTGGCGGCTGCCACGTCGTCCTCGCCGAGGACATCTACTCGGCCGGGCAAATGGGTGGCTGGAGCTGACCTCGAGCGGCAAGGCCGCCGCGGTTGCCGCGTTGAAGGCCGAAGGGCCGGGAAGGCCGCGGTGTTGGCACCCCGCGACAACCCGCGCCGCCCAGATCACTGACACCTGATGCCCGATCTCGGGTCGGCCGCGCTCGGCCTGGGCGCGTGACGCGCCGACGCGGGCTCCGTGTCGCCGCGGCGTTCACCGAACGCCCACCGCCGTCCGCAGACCCGTCACACACGCTGAACTGCTGGTCACCTTGCCTGTCGCTCGACACGCGCACCTCTTCGCCGGGCAGGTGCGCTTCGGCCGGCGCCGGGCTTCCACAAGGCGCGGTGGTCCCGATTTGGGTGTTATCGGCACCGGAATCCGAGACGCAACATAGTGATGACCGCCAAAGTGACGAAATTCGTCGCTTGGAAGCTCTTTTATGACGAGTTCGTAAGATCTATGGACAGGAAACTGGCGTTGCTCGTAGAGTCGGGCATCTTCCGCTGATCCTGGAGATGACGTTGAACATTGCCGCCCAGGAAAGTCCCGCTCTTTCCGCGACCGAACTGCACGCCGCGGCCACCGTCGTGGAAGGCAGCACGGTCATCGAGCTGTCCGAAGCCCACCTCGACCGCATCCGCCGTGGTGGCGTCACCGCCGTCAACCACACCGTGACCAGGCCCTACGCGGACACCGTCACCGCGCTGCGGGAGGTCAACCAGTGCCGCCGCTGGATCGACGCGCACGCCGACCGGGCGCTGCTCGCCACGAGCGTCGCCGACATCGAGCGGGCCAAGGCCGAGGGCAAGGAGGCCGTGATCCTCGGGCCGCAGGACACCGAGATGATCGGGGTCGACCTCGACCTGCTCGGCACGTTCTACGACCTCGGCGTGCGCATCCTCCAGCTGACGTACCAGCGGCAGAACCTGCTCGGCGCCGGCTGCGGGGAGAGCGTCGACCCCGGCCTGACGCACAAGGGCCGCATCTTCGTCGAGGCGATGAACGAGATCGGCATCGTCGTCGACGTTTCGCACTGCGGGCAGCGCACCGGGCTCGACGCCATGGAGGTGTCCAGCACTCCCGTCGTCGTCACCCACTCGTTCTGCGACGCGATCTCGCCCCACATCCGGGCGAAGGACGACGCCTTCCTGCGCACCCTCGGCCAGCAGGGCGGCGTCATCGGCATCACCACCCTCTCGGGGTTCCTGTACTACCCGGACGAGCCGACCCGGCGTCCGGACCTGACCCGCTTCGTGGAGCACCTCAGCCACGTCGTGGAGGTCGCGGGCATCGACCACGTCGCGATCGCCACCGACTACGACGAGACGCTCACCGAGGCGATGCGTGCCGAGCAGCTCAAGGACAAGGAGTTCAAGAGCCTGCTCGGCGACTGGAAGTGGGAGGAGCGGCGGGCGATCGGCATGGACGACGCCGCCGACTTCCCGAACTTCACCGAGGCGCTCCTGGCCGGAGGTTTCTCTCCGGCCGATGTGACGAAGGTCCTCGGCGGCAACTGGCTGCGGGTGTTTGGGGAGGCATGGAGCCCGGCCGGCCCGGTAGGCGCGAGTTGAGAGATCAGCCAAGGAGACCCATGAGAACGCATTTCATGACCAGAGTGCTGGCGGTGGGCGTCGTTGCGGCGCTCGTGGCCGGCTGCTCCGGCGGCGAGCCCCCGAACAGTGACAACGGCGCCAGCACCAATGACGGCCTGACCAAGAACATCCGCCTGGAGGACGAGTCGCAGCCCTCCGGCACGCCGAAGGCCGGCGGCCGGCTGCGGATCATGATCCGGCTGGACGCGAACGAGCTCGACCCCCACAAGATGTCCGAGACCTCGGCCTTCGTCATCAACGAGCAGATCTACGAGTCGCTGGTGGAGTCCTACCGCGGCGAGATCAAGCCCTCCATCGCCGAGTCGTGGGAGCAGAGCGCCGACGGGCTCACCCTGACGTTCAAGCTTCGC
Source organism: Dactylosporangium sp. NPDC050588 (assembly GCF_040654975.1). Taxonomy (NCBI): domain Bacteria; kingdom Bacillati; phylum Actinomycetota; class Actinomycetes; order Micromonosporales; family Micromonosporaceae; genus Dactylosporangium; species Dactylosporangium sp. NPDC050588. The sequence continues at coordinate 6,263 of NZ_JBFAJA010000057.1, forward strand.
GACAACGCGTACTTCCACAGCGGGCGCAAGGTCACGTCGGCCGACGTGAAGTACTCGATCGAGCGGATCAAGAACCCGGCGACCCGCGCCCCGCGCGCCCGCAGCTACGAGGGCATCAGCGCGGTCGAGACGCCCGACGAGCGCACGGCCGTGCTCAAGCTCAGCAAGCCCAACGCGGCCATCCTGACCCTGCTGTCCACCGCCGCTTCGTCCATCGTGGACAAGACGGTGGTCGACGAGAAGGGCGGGCTCAACACGGCCGTCGACGGCGGCAGCGGCCCGTTCAAGATCGCGACGCGGACGGCCGGGCAGACCATCAAACTCGACAAGCACACGCAGTACTGGCAGTCCGGCCTGCCGTACCTCGACGGCATGGACTTCACGTTCAACCCGGACGACAACGCCCGCGCCGCCGCGGTGCGCAGCGGCACCGTCGACTTCCTCTGGCGGCCCGCGCCGGAGTTCATCGACGCGCTGAAGAAGGACGAGAAGCTCAAGTGGTACGGCGGCTCCGGCTCGCTGTCGCTGCACCTGCGGCTCAACACGTCCAAGGCGCCGTACGACAACGTGAAGGTCCGCCAGGCGATCTACTACGCGCTCGACCGGCAGGAGATCCTCAACGTCGCCAACTCCGGCTTCGGCACCGCGCTCAACGCGGGCTACCTGCCGCCGGACCGCTACGGCGCGCTCACCACACCGGTGTACGGCAAGGCGGACGTCGACAAGGCCAAGCAGCTGCTCACCGAGGCGGGCTTCCCGAACGGCTTCGAGGCCAAGCTCATGGTCATCGCCACCTCGGCGTTCCAGGTGCGCTCGGCCGAGGTCGAGCAGCAGCAGCTGGCGAAGATCGGCATCAAGGTGACCATCGAGTCGGTCGAGTCGACGATCGCCGACACGAAGACCAAGTCGGGCGAGTTCGACATGTACCAGTCCGGCTTCGGCCTCACCTACGACCCGGACGAGCGGTTCAGCGCCAGCTTCCTCAAGGGCGGCGGCCTGAACTACGGCAACTGGAGCGACCCCGAGTACGAGGCGCTCATCGTCCAGGCCCGCTCAGAGCTCGACAAGGACAAGCGCTCGGCGCTGTACCAGCAGGCCGAGAAGATCCTGGCCGAGCGCGGCCCGGTCGCGATGACGTTCCTCAACGCCGACTTCGACGTCGTGCAGAAGGACGTCATGGGCTACCGCGGCGACCCGACCCCGACGTACCGCTTCTACCGCAGCCTCTGGCTCAACCGATGACGCACCGGAGGGGCGCCCGGGGGTGGGCGCCCCTCCGGAGCACCCCGCGACGAAAGGCACCGCCATGGAAGACGTCCCGCTGAGCCACCGCTACATCATCGCCGCCCGGCTCAAGGGCTACCTCAACAAGCACGCCGAGTCCGTCGCCCTGCTCACCGAGGCGCTGGAGCTGGAGCCGGGCGACCCGCGCCTGTTGCGCTTCCGCGGCCACCGGCGGATCTCCGTCCGCGACTACGCCGGCGCGATCGAGGACCTGCGGGCCGCCGCGGACCGTCTCGGCGACGTCGAGGACGAGCACGAGATGTACCAGCCCGAGGTCGAGAAGGACGTCGTCAGCCTGATCCTCGGCCGGCCCGACGCGGTTCGGCCGCAGCACCTCACCGACACGATGGCGGCCGCCGACCCGGGCGCGCTGGCGCGGTACAACACCACGCTGCACACGTCGGTCTGGTATCACCTGGGCGTGGCCCAGTACCTCGACGGCGACCTCGAGGGCTGCCTGGAAAGCTTCTACAACGCCGAGCGCTGCGCCCGCCACCAGGAGGGGATCGTCGCGTCGCAGGACTGGCAGTACATGGCGCTGCGCCGGCTCGGCCGGGCGGACGAGGCCGACGCCGTCCTGGACCGGTTCCGCGGCATCGCCGTCGTCGACGAGGACCACCTGGTCGGCTACGAGGGCCGGATGCGCCTCTACACCGGCGAGCTGACCCCCGAGCAGCTGTGGGCGATGTGCGACGGCGACAGCCTCAAGACCGTGACCCAGGGCTACGGCCTGGGCAACTGGCACTACTACAACGGCGACGTCGCCCGGGCCCGCGAGGTCTTCGACGGCGTCCTGAAGACCGGCGTCACGCACGCCTTCGCCTATCTGGCGGTCACCTCCGAATACTCCCGCAACCCCGACTTCGCAACGGCGACCAAGGAGCACTGAGATCATGGCGATCATCCGGGCCGAGATCGGCCACCGCGACCAGGAGACCAAAGAGGCGATCATCGCCGAGCTGACCGACGTCCTGGTGAAGTACGGCTCGCCGCGGGAGAACACCCACGTCCTGCTGTACGAGGTCTCCTACGACAACTGGGCCAAGGGCGGCGTGACGTACAACAACCGGAAGAAGAAGGCCCAGGAGGGCTCGTGACCGGCCCGCACGTACTGCTCACCCCGAACCTCGCCGAGCTCGTCCCCGGCCTGGCGGCCGACTACCCGCACTGCCGCTTCACGCCGATCCCCGACGACGAACCGGTCCGCGACGAGTGGCTCGACGCCGAGATCATCCTGCGCAGCGCGATGAACGAGGACACGTTCGATGAGCTGCTCAGCAAATGCGAGCGGCTGCGCTGGGTCCAGATCACCGCCGCCGGCTTCGACTGGGTCGGCGGCGCGGTCTGGCAGCGCCGCCTCGACGAGGGCCTCGTCTACACCCGCTCACCGAACTCCTACAACGTGCCGATCGCCGAGTACGTCATCGGCGCCATGCTCATGCACGGCCGGGCGTTCCCGGCGCTGCGCGAGGCCCAGGTGCGCCACGATTGGATCCGTCTCGTCGGCAAGGACGTCATCGGCAGCACGACCCTGGTGTTCGGCACGGGCGGGATCGGCTCCGAGGTGGCGTGGCGCGCGAGCGCCCTGGGCTCCACCGTGATCGGCGTCAACCGCACGGGCTCCCCCGTCGACGGCTTCGCACGGGTGGTGGCCTTCGGCGACCATTTCGCGCTCCTGCCCGAGGCGGATGCCGTGGTACTGGCGATGCCGCTCACCACGGAGAACCGGTACTTCTTCGGGGCGGAGCACTTCGCGGCCATGCGGGCGGACGCGGTGCTGGTCAACGTCGGCCGCGGCGCGCTGGTCGTCGAGGACGCGCTCGTCGAGGCGATGCACGCCGGCCGGATCGGCGGCGCCGTGCTCGACGTCTTCGAGGAGGAACCGCTGCCGGCGGAGCACCGGCTGTGGGACCTGCCGAACACGACGATCACCCCGCACACGTCGTTCCGGGGATCGGGCAACCTGCGGCGCCTCGGCGCCGACTTCCGCGCCAACCTCGACCGTTACCTGTCCGGCGAGCCCCTCGCCGGCACCCACCGCCAGCCGGACCTCGGCTACTGACAGACCGCACGACCGACGACGGCGGCCCGGCTTCACTCCACCGAAGCCGGGCCGCCGTTCTCCGTCTGTTCTCGTGTGCCGGCCACAGAAGCCGCCGCGGGCAGGGGCCGCGCCGGGTCAGCTGAGCAGGGTGCGGGCTGCGGCCAGGATGTCGGCCTCGCCGAGCAGGACCTGGTCGGCGGCCGGGCCCAGCGGGACGTAGCTGTCGACGCTGTTGACCCGGGCCATCCGGCCCGCGAAGCCGGCGTCGACCAGGGCCGCGACGACCGCCTCGGAGACGCCGCCGCTCGCGCGGGTCTCGTCGACGACGAGGACCCGGTCCACGCCGGCGAGCGCGGCGTGCAAGGCAGCCGCCGGCAGCGGCGCGAGCCACTGCAGGTCCACCACGCGCGTCTCGACGCCCTCGCCGGCCAGGACGCCGGCCACCCGCAGGCTCATCGGCACGCCGTTGCCGAACGTGACCACCGCAAGGTCGGCGCCGTCGCGGACGGTCCGCACCGAGCCCAGCGGAGCCTCGGCCCAGTCCCGCGGGGCCGCATACGGGGCGAGCCAGCCGCCGTCGCCCTCGGTGTGCAGGTCGCGGGTGTGGTACAGGGCGATCGGCTCCAGCAGCACGCACACCCGTCCCTCCGCCTCGGCCAGGGCGAGGCACTGGCGCAGGAGGGCGGGTGCGGTGGCGGGGTGCGACGCGACGGCGAACGCGAGGCCGGGGATGTCGCGCAGCACGGCGACCGAGTTGTCGTTGTGGAAGTGGCCGCCGAAGCCCTTCTGGTACGCCAGGCCGGCGATGCGCACGACCATGCCGTTCTGGTACTGGCCGGCGGAGAAGAACCGCAGCGACGCGGCCTCGCCCCGCAGCTGGTCCTCGGCGTTGTGCAGGTACGCGAGGTACTGGATCTCGGGGATGGGCAGGGCGCCGGCCAGTGCGCCGCCGAGCGCCAGCCCGAGGATCGACTGCTCGTCCAGTAGCGTGTCGAAGACCCGGCCGGCGCCGAACGCCTTGCGCAGCCCGCGGGTGGCGCCGTAGACGCCGCCCTTGCGGGCCACGTCCTCGCCGAAGACCTGGGCGCCCGGGTGGGTCAGCAGGGCGTCGTGCAGGGCGGCGTTGATCGACTGGGCGAGGGTGAGCGGCCCGCGTTCCTCCGGCAGCTTCCCGCCGAAGGCCGGTGCGCGGCCGGTGCCTGCGCGGGTGGCGGCCGCGGTGACGGCGGCGGGGCGGCGGGCGGTCAGCGGCGCGGTGACGGCGTCCGGGGACGCGAGCCGCTCGACCGCGCCGACCAACTGCCGGGCCTCGTCCATGACGAGCTTGCGGGCGTGCTCGTAGCTGGCGAGGCTCTCGCCCGGGCTCTGGATGCCGCGGCGGGCCAGCGCCGCGGCGGTGGCGAGGATCGGGTCGCGGGCGTAGTCGGCGAGGATCTCCGATCGGCTGCGGTAGGCCAGCTCGGCGTCGGAGCCGGCGTGGCCCATGAACCGCACGGTGCCCAGGTGCAGCACGACCGGCCGGCGCTCGGCGCGGACCCGCCGCGCGGCGTCGGCGGCGGCGGCCAGCAGGTGGGCGGGGTCGGTGCCGTCGGCGTGGACGTAGTCGATGCCGGGCAGCGATGACAGGGCGCGCTGGACCCAGCCGTGCGGTGAGCGGGTGCTGATGCCGATGCCGTTGTCCTCGCAGACGAGCAGCAGCGGCAGCGGCAGGCCTTGGTGGGCGCTGTAGCCGGCGGCGTTGAGCGCGCCGGCGGCGGTGGAGTGGTTCAGTGAGGCGTCGCCGAAGCTGCAGACGACGACGGCGTCGGCGGGATACACCTGGCCGGCGCCCCGGCCGAGGTTGAAGGCAAGACCCATCGCGCGCGGCAGGTGCGAGGCGATCGTCGAGGTCTGCGGGATGATGTTGAGCGCGCGGTGGCCGAACACCTTGTGCCGGCCGCCGGAGATCGGGTCGTGCCGGGACGCCGCCGCCGAGTGCAGCACGTCGCTGATCGGGGTGGCGCCGGGCACCTGGCCGGCACGGGCAGCGTAGAACCCGCCGGAGCGGTAGTGCAGCAGCGCCGGGTCGCTCGGGCGTAGGGCTAGGGCCACGGCGGCGTTGCTCTCGTGGCCGCTGGAGCCGATCGTGTAGAAGCCCTCCTTCTGGGCCTGCAGCCAGCGCAGGGCGAGGTCCAGGTGACGGGCCTGGACCTGGGCCTCCCAGTACTCCAGCAGGACCGAACGGTCGACCTCGGTGACGTCAAAAGTGCCGGTGGGCGCTCCGGACGACCATTCGGTGAGCCGGCGGACGACGTGCTCGTCGATGGATTCCACGACGGAGGGCTCCAGTTCAGCGGTTGGTGCGGCCGCGCAGCCGCGGGTCGAGGACGTCGCGGAGGGTGTCGCCGAGCAGGTTGAACCCGAGCACCGCGATCATGATGCAGACGCCCGGCACGACCGACGGCCAGATCGACAGCTCCATGAAGGCCTTGCCGTTGGCCAGCATCGAGCCCCAGGACGGCGCCGGCGGCTGGACGCCGAGGCCGAGATAGCCCAGCGACGCCTCGATGAGAATGGCGTAGGCGATGCTCGTGGTGAACTGCACGGCGATCGGCGCGATCGAGTTGGGCAGCACGTACTTGAAGATGAGGCGGGCGTTGCTGAGCCCGGCGGCCTGCCCGGACTCCACGAACGGCTCGCGCCGCACCGACATCGCCGTGCCCCGCACGATCCGGGCGAAGCTGGGGATGAACACCAGCACCAGGGCGAGGATCAGGTTCTCGGTGCCGGGCCCGCGGGCGGCCACGACGGCGAGGGCGAGCAGCAGGGTCGGGAAGGCGAACATGATGTCGGTGACCGGGGTGATGATCGCGTCGAGGATCCCCCGGTAGAAGCCGGCGAGCAGGCCGAGCAGGACGCCGATGACGGCGGCGCAGCCGACCACCACGAGGCCCACGGCGAGCGAGGTGCGCGCGCCGTAGAGGGCCCGGCTGAGCAGGTCGCGGCCGGCCTCGTCGGCGCCGAGCAGGAAGGTCCCGCCGGGCGTGGCGAGCCGCTGGTTGGACATCGCGGTCGGGTCGTAGGGCGCGATGACCGGGGCGAGGGCCGCGGCCGCGGCCATGAGCAGGACGAGGGTGAGCCCCACGGCGCCGATCTTGTCGCGGGTGAGCTGCCGCAGCAGCGCGCCGCCGCGCCCGCCGACCGTGCGCAGCCGGCCGAGCCGCCGCGCCTGTACCTCCGTGACGGTGTCGACTTCAGTGACCACTGCGCAGCCTCGGATCCAGATAGGTGTAGACGAGGTCGACCAGGTAGTTGACCAGGACGTAGAAGAACGCGAGGAAGAGCAGGGTGCCCTGGACGACCGGGTAGTCGCGCTGGCTGATCCCGCGGATGACCATCGTGCCCAGACCGGGCCAGGCGAAGACCTGCTCGACGATGACGGTGCCGCCGAGCAGCGCGCCGAGCTCGATGCCGAGCACGGTCACGACCGGGATGAGCGAGTTGCGCAGGGCGTGGCGGACCAGGATGACTCTCTCGGCCAGTCCCTTGGCGCGGGCGGTGCGCACGTAGTCCTGGTTGAGCACCTCCAGCATGCTGGAGCGGGTCATCCGCATGTTGATGGCGGCGAGGCTGGCGCCCAGGGTGACGGCGGGGAGCACCAGGTACTTCAAGTTGTCGAGCAGCCCGCCGCCCTCGCTGGCGCCCTGCGAGGGCAGCCAGCCGAGGGAGACGGAGAAGACGTAGACGAGCAGGATGCCCAGCCAGAAGTTGGGCACCGACAGGCCGATGAGCGACGCCACGCGGGCGAAGGCGTCGAGCGGGCCGTTGCGGCGGGTGGCGCTGAGGATCCCCATCGGGATCGACAGCAGGATGGCGACGAGCAGCGCGGAGACGGCCAGCAGCAGCGTGGACGGGAGTCGCTGCAGGATCTCGTCGAGCACCGGCTGGCCGGTGCGCATGGAGGTGCCGAGGTCGCCGCGCAGCAGGTCGCCGAACCAGGTGAAGAACTGTTCGTGCACGGGCATGTCGAGCCCGAAGTAGCGGCGCATCTCCGCCTCGACCTCGGGGTCACCGAAGTCCTGTCCCATGATGGAGCTGATCACGTCACCCGGGATCATGCGGATGACCAGGAACGAGATGACCGAGATCCCGAGCAGGACGGGGATGACCGTCAGCGAGCGGATCAGCGTGATGCGCAGCATGGTGGGCTCTCCTGCCGGTCAGTGCTCGTAACCGGATAACCCGGGTTCGGCGCCCTCGTCCCAGCCGGGCTCCAGCTCGTCGTCGGCGCCGGCGAGGTCACGCGCCCATTCGTGGGCCCGCTTGGCGACCCGCAGCACCATCACCGACCGGCTCTCCATGACGCCCTCCAGGTGGCCCAGGCGCTCGGTCCAGAACCGGCGCATGGTGTTGGTGGAGGCGAAGTAGCCGACGGCGATGATGTCGAACTGGCCGGTCACGTGGTAGACGTAGGCCATCTCGGGCATGCCGGCGAGCTTGTCGATGAGCTGCTCGGTGGCGCCTGGGGCGCTCTGGATCTCGAAGAGCGTGTGCACCGGGCGGCCCATGAAGGGTGCGCTGGGGATCGCGGAGAACTGCAGCTTGCCTTCGGCGAGCAGGCGGTCGATCCGGCGGCGCACCGAACCCTCGGAGAGCCCGACCTTGGCCGCCAGTGCGACGTTGGTCTGTCTCGGGTCCTGCACGAGCTCCCGGATGATGGCGCGATCCTTCACGATCGAGCTCTTGGATGTCATCGGGCTCCAACTCTCAATCGACGTAATTCGTCGCTCGCCGGAGCCTAGACGACGAAGATCGCCTGTGCAACACTCCCGAGTGACGAATGGCGACGTTCGCGCACCGAGTTTTGGGGAGTTTCGATGGCCTTGTTGGAGGTGCGCGACCTGCGCACGGAATTCCGCGCGGCGCGGGGCTCGGTGACCGCCGTCGACGGCGTCTCGTTCACCGTCGACGCGGGTGAGATGGTCGCGCTCGTGGGCGAGTCCGGCTGCGGCAAGTCGGCGACCGCGCAGTCCGTCATGGGCCTGATCGTGCCGCCGGCCGGGCAGGTCACCGGCGGTCAGGTGCTCTTCGAGGGCCGGGACCTGCTCACGCTGAGCCGCCGCGAGCTGCGGGCCGTGCGCGGCAAGGGCATCGCGATGATCTTCCAGGATCCGATGACCTCGCTGAACCCGGTGCTCACCATCGGCAAGCAGATCACCGAGACCCTGCAGGCCCACCTCGGGCTGAGCCGCCGGGCCGCCCGGGCACGGGCCGTCGAGCTGCTGGAGATGGTGCGCATCCCGGCCGCGCAGAGCCGCCTCGGCGCCTACCCGCACCAGCTCTCCGGCGGCATGCGGCAGCGCGTCATGATCGCGATGGCGCTGTCCTGCAACCCGCGGCTCATCCTCGCCGACGAGATCACCACCGCGCTCGACGTCACCATCCAGGCGCAGATCCTCGACCTGCTGCGCGACCTGGCCCGCGAGACCGCCACCGCCGTCCTGTTCATCACCCACGACCTCGGCGTCGTCGCCGGCATGGCCGAGCGGGTCAACGTCATGTACGCGGGGCAGATCGTCGAGCGGGCCGAGACCGTCGACCTGTTCCACCGCCCGCAGATGCCGTACACCTGGGGCCTGCTCGGCTCGGTCCCGCGCCTCGACCTGGTCCGTGGCGGGCGACTGCGGCCGATCGCGGGCCGCCCGCCCGAGCTGACCGCGATGCCGCCCGGCTGCCGGTTCGCGCCCCGCTGCGCGCACGCCCGGGACAGCTGCGCCGACGCCGTGCCCGACCTCGTCCTCACCCATCAGGTCCCCGACCGGGGCCAGCTCAACCGCTGCTGGGGCATGCGCCCTGCGGACGCGGGCGGCTGGCTGTCGGACGAGGACCGCTTCGCCGAGCAGTCCGTGGAGGCGCGATGACCAACCTCTTGGAAGTCCGGGACCTGGCGGTCGACTTCAAGGTGCCGCGCCGCGGCTCGCTGCTGCCGGCCCGGCTGCGCGCGGTGGCCGGCGTCGACCTCGACATCCGCCGCGGCGAGATCCTCGGCGTGGTCGGCGAGTCCGGCTGCGGCAAGTCCACCACCGGGCGGGCCATCCTGCAGCTGCTGCGGCCCAGCCGGGGCAGCGTCAGGTTCGACGGCACCGAGCTGACCACGCTGCCCGGCCGCCGGATGCGGGCGATGCGCCGCCGGATGCAGATGATCTTCCAGGACCCGTACGCGTCGCTGAACCCGCGCATGAGCATCGGCGAGCTCATCGAGGAGCCGCTGCTCGTGCACTCCGACCTGTCCGCGGCCGGCCGGCGGGCGAAGGCGCAGGAGATCATGCGGCTGGTCGGGCTCAGCGACCGCTGGCACGACCGCTACCCGCATGAGTTCTCCGGCGGCCAGCGCCAGCGGGTCGGCATCGCGCGGGCCCTCGTCAGCGGCCCCGACTTCGTCGTCGCCGACGAGCCGGTCTCCGCCCTCGACGTGTCCGTCCAGGCGCAGATCGTCAACCTCCTCGAACAGCTGCAGGAGGAGCTGGGCCTGACGATGATGTTCATCGCGCACGACCTCGCCGTGGTCCGGCACCTGTGCGACCGGATCGCGGTGATGTACCTCGGCACCGTGGTCGAGGTGGGCGGGTGCGAGGAGCTGTACCAGTCGCCGCGACACCCCTACACGAAGGCGCTGCTGTCCGCGGTGCCGATCCCGGACCCCCTCGTCGAGACCAAGCGGCAGCGCGTCCTGCTCACCGGCGACGTGCCGAGCCCGCTCGACCCGCCCAGCGGCTGCCGCTTCCGTACCCGATGCTGGAAGGCGCAGGAGGTGTGCGCGACGACCGTGCCCGTGCTGACCGACCCGGCGGACGGGCACCGGGTCGCCTGCCACTTCCCCGAGCCCGCGACCGTCGCGGCCGCGGGGGTGTGACCGTGCTGCACCGCAGTCTCGTCGGCGGCGAATGGGTCGACGGCGACCGCCGCCCGAACGTGAACCCGGCCCGGCCGGACGAGGTCGTCAGCGAATACGCCGAGGCCGGCCCGGACACCGCCCGCGCCGCCGCCGAGGCCGCCCGCGCCGCCCAGCCCCGGTGGGCCCGCACACCCGTCGCCGAGCGCATGGCGGTCCTCGACAGGATCGGCACCACGATCCTCGGCCGCGCCGAGGAGCTCGCCGTGCTGCTCGCCCGGGAGGAGGGCAAGCTGCTCGGCGAGGCCCGCGGCGAGGTCGTCCGGGCCGGGCAGACCTTCCGCTACTACGCCCACCAGTTGCTGCAGCCGCAGGGCGAGGTGTACGCGTCCACCAGGGACAACGTCCACGCCGAGGTGCGCCGCCGGCCGCTCGGCGTGGTCGCGGTCATCACGCCGTGGAACTACCCGATCGCGATCCCGGCCTGGAAGGTGGCGCCGGCACTCGCCTACGGCAACGCGGTCGTGCTCAAGCCGGCCGAGCTGGTGCCCGCCTCGGCCGGTGAGCTGGCCGGGATCATCGCCGGCTCGGGCCTGCCGCCGGGCGTGTTCAACCTGGTCCTCGGGGCCGGGCGGACGGCCGGCGAGGCGCTGCTCACCGCGCCCGGCGTCGACGGCGTGTCGTTCACCGGCGGCACCGGCACCGGCGCCCACGTCGCACGCCAGTGCCTCACCCACGGCAACAAGCGCTTCCAGCTGGAGATGGGCGGCAAGAACCCGCTCGTCGTGCTCGACGACGCCGATCTCGAGGTGGCCGTGCGCTGCGCCCTGGACGGCAGCTTCTTCAGCACCGGACAGCGCTGCACCGCGTCGAGCCGCCTCATCGTGCAGGACGGCATCCACGACCGGTTCGTCGCCGCGCTCGCCGCCGCCGCCGAGGCGCTGACGGTCGGCGACCCGCTCGACCCGCGCAGCCAGGTCGGCCCGGTGGTCAGCCCGCAGCAGCTCGCCCAGAACCTCGGCTACGTCCAGGTCGGCACCGCCGAGGGCGCATCCGTGGCCGCCGGCGGCACCAGCGACGGGCAGTTCATGCGCCCGACGCTGCTCACCGGCGCGCACAACGGCATGCGGGTGGCCCGGGAGGAGATCTTCGGCCCGGTCTCCTGCGTCATCCGCGTCGGCGACCTCGACGAGGCGATCGCGGTCGCCGCCGACACCCGCTACGGGCTCTCGGCCGGCATCGTCACCACGTCCCTCGCCGCCGCCGAGCGCTTCAAACGCGACGCACGGGCCGGCATCGTCACGGTCAACCTGCCCACCGCCGGCACCGAGCTGCACCTGCCGTTCGGCGGCACCGGAGACTCCAACCACGGCCCGCGGGAGCAGGGCGGCTACGCCCGGGACTTCTACTCGGTGCCGGTGACTTGCTACACGGGCTGGTGAGACCGCATGCCTGAGATCCTGCTGACCGAGCCGATCGCGGACGCCGGGATGGAGCTGCTGCGGGCCGCCGCCGAGGTGCGCGTCGCCGGCGTCACCGACCCGGCCGCCCTGGCCGCCGGCCCGCTCGCCACCGCCGACGCCCTCGTCGTGCGCTCCTCCCCCGTCACCGCCGCCATGCTCGAGGCCGCGCCGCGGCTGCGGGTCGTCGGCCGCCACGGCGCCGGCCTCGACGGCATCGACCTCGCCGCGGCGCAGCGGCTGGGCATCCCGGTCGTCAGCACGCCGGGCGCCAACGCCGAGTCGGTCGCCGAGTTCGTCGTCCTCGCCGCGCTGGCCCTCGCCCGGCAGCTGCCGGGGGCCGTCGCGACCCTCGCGAGCGGCGGCTTCCCGGCCGGCCGTTCGCTGCCCTCCTCAGTCGTCGCCGCCGGCCTGACCGGCATCATGCTCGCCGGCCGGACGCTGGGCCTGGTCGGGCTGGGCGCGATCGGCCGCGGCGTGGCCGTCCGCGCGCTGGGCCTGGGGATGACGGTCATCGCGTTCGACGTCGCCGCGGTGGAACCACCGCAAGGCGTCCGTCTGGTGCCGCTGGACGAGCTGCTGCGCTCGGCCGACGTGGTGAGCCTGCACGTGCCGCAGACCCCGCAGACCACCGGCCTGATCGGCGCCGTCGCGCTGGCGTCGATGCGGCCCGGCGCGCTGCTGGTCAACACCGCCCGCGCCGGGGTCGTCGACCACGCCGCCGTCCTCGCCGCGCTCGACGCCGACCGGCTGCACGGCTACGCCGTCGACGTGTTCGCCCCGGAGCCGCCCCCGCCCGGCGACCCGCTGCTGCACCACCCGCGGGTCCTGGCGACGCCGCACATGGCGGCGATGACCTCCGACGCGCTCGACGCGATGGCCGTCGCCGTCGCCCGGGGCGTCCTCGACGAACTCGCGAAAGGACGATCGCTGTGACCCCGCCCGCGACCCTGCCCGTGCTGGACTACTTCGGCGTCGACGGCCGTATCGACGACGAGAGCCGCGCCCTGCGCGAGGCCGTGCGCACCTACGTCGACCGGCGGATCCGGCCGCACATCGCCGGCTGGTACGAGGAAGGCAGCCTCCCGGTCCGCGACCTCGCCCGGGAACTCGGCTCCCTCGGCGTGCTCGGCATGCACCTGCAGGGCTACGGCTGCGCGGGCACCTCCGCCCTCGCATACGGACTCGCCTGCTTCGAGCTGGAGGCGGCCGACTCGGGCCTGCGCTCGCTGGTCTCGGTGCAGGGGTCGCTCGCGATGTACGCCATCCACCGCTACGGCTCGGAAACCCAGCGCGAGCAGTGGCTCCCGGCCATGGCGAGCGGCACGGCGATCGGCTGTTTCGGGCTGACCGAGCCGGACTTCGGCTCCGACCCGTCGGGCATGCGCACCCGCGCCCGCCGCGACGGCTCGGACTGGATCCTCGACGGCACCAAGATGTGGATCACCAACGGCTCGGTCGCCGACGTCGCCGTCGTCTGGGCCCGCACCGACGAAGGCATCCGCGGCTTCCTGGTGCCCGCCGGCACGCCCGGCTTCGCCGCCCCGGAGATCACCCGCAAGCTCTCCCTGCGTGCCTCCGTCACCGCCGAGCTGGTCCTCGACGGGGTACGGCTGCCCGCCGACGCGATGCTGCCCGGCGCGACCGGCCTGTCGGCCCCGCTGTCCTGCCTCAACGAGGCCCGCTTCGGCATCGTCTTCGGCGCCCTCGGCGCCGCGCACGACTGCCTGTCGACGACCATCGCGTACGCCGGAAGCCGCGAGATCTTCGACCGGCCCCTCGCGGCCTACCAGGCGACCCAGCTGAAGCTCGCCGACATGACCCTGGAGCTCGGCAAGGGCTTCCTGCTCGCGCTGCAGCTGGCGGCGCTGAAGGACGCCGGCACCCTGGACCACCGCCAGATCAGCCTGGGCAAGCTCAACAGCACCCGTGAGGCGATCGCCATCGCCCGTGAGTGCCGCACCATCCTCGGCGCCGCGGGCATCACACTGGACTACCCGGTGCTGCGCCACGCGTCGAACCTGGAGTCGGTCCTGACCTACGAGGGCACGTCAGAGGTCCACCAGCTGATCATCGGTCAAACCGTGACCGGCCACGCCGCCTTCCGCTGACGCCGGACCCCATCGGTCGACTGCCGCTCACGGCCTTTCCCGGACGATGCGCGGCGTGCTGAGATCCTGGTTGTCGATGAGAACGTCGGCGCGCGCATGCGGAGTGCAGGCGGCGTAGTAGATGCGCTGGGCGTCCATGTAGCGGCGGTTGCCCGGGTGGTCGGGGTCGGGGTCGGCACCGTCGCGGAGTGCCATGCGCTTCGCCGTCACCGCGAAATCCACATCCAGGAACACCGATATCTCCCACGCCGTGACGAGCTCGTCCCGATGGAGGAAGAGCCCGTCGACGATGAGCACGGTGCCGACGGCAGCGATCCGCAGCGGCGTCACGCGTTCGGTGTCGGTGACGACGTCGTGCACGGCCGTCCGGTAGCGGCGGTCTCCGCCGGCCCCGAACCGGTCCAGCACCTCGCTGCGGAACCGCGCGTGGTCGAAGGCGTGCCGCCAGAAGCCTTCGGGTGAGTCGCGACCCAGTTGGTACCGCACAGCGCGCGGGTGATGAAAGTCGTCGAGGGAGACCCGGGCAACCGGACGACCGAGCGCACGGACCACAGCGGCCAACTCGTCGGCGAACGTCGTCTTGCCGGACGCGTCCGGCCCGTCGATCCCGACGCGGACGCAGGCGCCACCTTCCGGCACGGGCACCAGGCCGGCCACCCGCCGGACGACCCGCCCTCGCTCAACCGAGCTGATCACCCGACGAGCATCGCAGACAGGCGCGTCCTCCGGCGACCAGCACCGCCATCAACCGACGGTGTCGAGGTCGCAAGCCGTGCGGTGCTCGGGTCATGGCTTGGGGTAGGCGTCCACCCAGACGTTGTGCCTCGGCTTGGAGCTGTGCACGGGTGAAGCCGCCGCCGAACCTCGACGCTGCGACCAGGTCCAGAAACTTCACGAACTCGTCTGCACCCGGCAGAGGCTGGTCGTAGTCGGGAAGTTGTTCGCCCCGGGATGTCCATTCCCGGCAGACTCGCGTGCTTTCGTCCTCACCCCGCCGGTACGCATCCCGCCAGTCGCGCTCGTTGACATCGAACAACGGCTCGACGGGCAGGAGCGGTTCGAGGCCAAGCGCCGCGACGAGAGCGTAGACCGCGGTCTCGTCCGTCGTCGTGCCCAGCGCGTCGAGGATGCGCTCGGCCGTCGTGTCAAGCCCGGCGGCGGCTGCCCATTCGAGCAGGTTGCCGCCCAGCGCGGCCTGGTCGTCGGGCGGCACGTCGACGCCTTCCGGCAGCCGCAGCGTGCAGAACTCGTGATGGTCGTAGCCGCACCGACCCTCTGGCAGCTGCGCGCCGCGGGCAATGAGCCCTTCGACGTCGGCGTCGGCTTCGGCTTCGTCGGCGAAGTGCGCCGTCCACGACCGACCGTCGGGTGTCGCGGCCGCGTACTGCAGGCACGAACTCTCCGAGACCCACACCGCCAACGCCGGCGCGCCGGTGGCCTCCGCCAGCGGCACCGGCCCGCCGTGGATGGCCGGCCACTCGTGGTGCATCGGCGTCTTGAGCCCGGCCAGCTGCCACCCTTCCTGGTGCCGGCCGATGAGCATGCACCGGCTGCCGAACGCCGACCGCATGCCGGACACATGCGGCAGCAGCGCCGCCGACCGGGCCAGCACGTAGGTGCCATAGAACGCCACTCAACGGCCCCCGAGCCCACTGCACTGGTCGTATGACCCTACGAGCTGACGTGAACGCGCAGAGCGGCATCTCCGCGCACGTGATCACGGCGGTGTGGCCACCGGGTGCGTCCATGTCGATGGATCCGAATGCTGCGGCGTGTCGTCACTGGCCAAGACGGATCATCGCTGCGGCCTGGGACGGGGTGAAGCCCTCGGCCTCACCCGGTACGTCGACGACAATGCGGATGCCTTCGCCGACGAGCCGGCCGCGATCCGTGCTCCGCGCCGTGATCCAGGCGTACTGTCGCACCTCATGCGGCGGCACACGGGCCGGCGTGGAGCGCCGCGCATTACGGCGGAGCAGAACCGGTTCGGCGACCCGGAACCGCAACGCCGTGACCGGGCGATCGTGCCGTGCGGCCAACGCGATCATCCTGCTCCGCGCATGGGCCATCACGTGAGTGGCATCAACCACCACGGGCAGCGCCGCGGCCAGCCGCGCCTCGACGCGACGGTCCATCTCCTCGAACAACGCCGGATCGTCATCAACGTCGAACCGGCTGCCGAAGCGCTCGCGGCGGATCAGGTCGCACGACACGACACCGTCCGCGTCGATCCGGCCACCGCACACCCAGGCTTGCGCAAACGTGGTCTTCCCCGCCGCCGGCGGACCGACCAACAAAATCAGCCCAACCGGCACAACCACGCCGGACCGCTGATCCACATACTCGACGTCATCGAACATGAGCAACCTCTACCCAACCACGTGATCCGGCTGGTCATGTGCCACACGCGACCGAAGTGGCGCGCCCGGAAGGTGACCTCGTCGCCGAGCTCGACCCGCCGCCGGCCCGTGCTCGTGGTGGCTGTCTCCCCGCTCGTCGCCAGGGAAGCGGCATGGACGTCCATGTCGAGTTCCAGACCGAAGACCACCTCCGAGCCGGCCTCGATTTCCGTCACCACCTCGATCAGCGCATGCACCCGGCAAGCGTATGACGGTCCACGGGAACATCCGCCGCGGTCGTCGATCTCGGCTGCGGCACGGGCAGTCTGGCGACCCTGCTGGCCGAGGCCGGGCACCACGTCTGCGGCCTGGATGCGTCCGCCAAGATGCTCGCCGTGGCGCGGCGCAAGGCGGTGGACCACGGCGTTGCGGTGCCGCTGATCCGTGGCGACGCGTCGCGGCCACCGCTCGCGCCCGGGTCGTTCGACGTCGTGCTGGTCCGGCACGTCCTGTGGGCGGTACAGGAGCGCGACACGACACTCGCCCGATGGATCAGGCTCCTCCGGCCGTCGGGAAGGCTCGTGCTCATCGAAGGCCGGTGGGCGACAGGTGCCGGACTGTCGGCGGCGGAGGCGAGCGCGCTCCTTCTCCGTCATGGCCGGAGCGCCGAGCTGCGGCTGCTCGACGATGCCGTGCCCTGGGGCAAGACCATCACCGATGAGCGTTATCTGCTGCTCAGCAGGCAAGCACGCGATCACGACGGCGGACGCGGATTGGCATGATCGCAGCATGGCCACCTATGAAGTCGCGTTGGTGCTGCTCGTCGACGCCTCCGGGGCGGTGCTCCTGCAGCTTCGCGACGATCGGACCTCGGTCTCTCCGAATCAGTGGAGCTTGCCGGGCGGCCACGTCGAGCAGGGCGAGACGCCAGAACAGGCGGCGCACCGGGAGTTGCTCGAGGAGGCGGGCCTGACGGCGGGAGAGCTGCGTCTGTTGTGGAGCGGTCCGCGTCCGTACGAAGCAGGCTTCCCGCACACGGTGACCGTTCACGTCTTCCACGGCACGACCGACGCCACGCAGCGGGACGTGGTGGTCGGCGAGGGACGCGCGATGGTGTTCGTCCCGCGGGAACAGCTTCTCGACCGCGACCTGGCCGCGACGACCGCTACTGTCCTGCCGCTCCATCTGGGCGGGGCTGGCGAGGCCCGCTGATCCGGAAGCGCAGGAACGGCTGGCCGGCGACCTCGAGCGATCCGTCGGGCCGGAATCCCAACCGTCGTACGGCGGCGGCGGTGCCCCGGCTGGGTGGCAGCAGGACGGTCACGTCGTGCAGGCCGAGCGGGCCGAACGCCTCGGCCAGGATGCGCTCGGCGATCGCCCGCCCGTGGCCCCAGTACGCCGGGCGCAGCACGAGGGCCAGGTCGGCCTCGCCGTCCTCGGGCTGTAGGCCGCCCCACCCGGCGAACGCCCCGTCGACCAGCAACGCCCACGGACCGTAGCCATGGTCGTGCCACATGGCCTCCTTGGCGGCCACCCAGGCGGTGCAGTCCTCCGGGCCGAACCTGCCGACGGCGAGCGGCATGTGCCGGCGGACCCGGGGGTCGTTCATGAGGTCGATCAGGTCAGCGGGGTCCACCTCGGTCAGCCGGGCCAGGGTCACCATGCCCACGACGCTACCGGCGCCGGGGCTCGGGGTCAGGCGCGGCACCGTCGCTGCGGTGTACCGGCCGGACGCGGATCAGGGTGACAGGGGCAGGTCCACGGTCGCGAGCTGCCCGGCGATCGGCGATTGCGCCACCCGTACGGTGAACGCGAGGCGCAGATCGCGGGCGACGTCGTGCGCCGCGCTCAACGCGCCGACCGCCAACGGATCCATCTCGGTGACGCCGCCGAGGTCGACGAGGACCGCGGCCGCTTGACGGTGCAGCATGGTGGTGACGAGCGCCCGCCGCAGCGAGACGGAGGTGTCGGCCTCCACCCGCCCGCGCACCTGGATGGTGTGGACTGCGTCGTGGCCTTCGATGACGGAGACGGTACCCACGGTCTGCTCCGATGCATGAGGTGGTAACTACGGCATCCGTGTCGCTGCGCTCAACCTATGCCCAACCGCTACGCGCCGGTAGCAACCCGGCGGACAAAGTTTCACCGACGTTTCGCCCGCCGGGCCGGGACGACAGAGCTGGCACGTGAAACGTTCACGCCCAGAGCGCGGCCATGCCGTTCGCGGGGTTTCGACCCGGAGCTGTTCGGGCAGATCAGGTCGAGCTGGACCACCCGCTCCGGCACCGCCTCCGCGGACTTCGTCCACGTGCCGAAGACCGGCGCGGTCGCGGCGCAGACCCTGACGCTCAACCTCAACGGCACCACGTTCCAGAGCCTGCGCCAGGGCGGCACCGACCTGGTCCGCTCAACATCATCATGTTCGACCCGCCGGTGCTCGCCGGCGCGACCGGCACCACGGCGGCGTTCACGCTGCCGACCCAGTTCCGCGGCGACCAGCTCGCCACGATGGAGGCGAAGTACGCCGACGGCAGCACCGTCACCGGCACCACCGCCTGACCCTGCCGCCGGCGGACCGGCCCGCCGTGAACCCCGCGGCGGGCCGGACATCACGACCCGAGCGAACTCGTCGCCCTTCCGGCACATGCGGTGACGGCGGCGATCGCGGCGCGGACGACCTCCGGCCGGGCCTTGAAGCCGAAGACGGTGAGCGCCAGCACCGGGTTTCCCTCGTTGTCGAAGACCGGCGCGGAAATCACCCGCGCCTGCGCCAGGACCTCGTCGGACAGCTCCGGGGGCTCGTAGTCGAGGGAGGCCACCAGGGCGTCGAGCTCCTCGTTGCCCACGGCGCCGGGTTCGGCGGCGAGCCGCTCCAGGGCCGCGGCGAAGCGCCGGTGCCCCTCGCTGCCGAGGCCGATGGAGAACCCGCGCTCCCGGATGCGGGCCAGAGCCCGGATCTCGGCCTCCTGCGAGTCCGGAGCGAACCGGGCCACCCACGCCTCCTGTTCCCGCTCGGGCGCCCACGCCTCGAAGATCGAGGGGCCGTGCGGCCGGAATGGAAGCCGCTGGCCGACCAGCGTGGTGGGCTGCGCCGAGGGTGTCGCGGACGGCGGGTCGAGCTGGCCGACCACGACGACGCTGTCGCTGACGGGTGCGGTCACCAGACACCGCAGGCCGTGGTCGGGCAGCTCCTGCGCGATTGAACGGATGAGCTCGAAGTGGCGCAGCGGGCGGGTGAGCCGCATCTCCGGGTCGTAGGCGGTCAGGGTGAGCGGCGCGAAACTGCCATAGCCGCTGCGGAAGAACAGCAGGGGCAGCTCGGTGCTCGCGGTGTCGAGGTGCCGCACCTCGGCAAGCGCGATCTTGTGGTCACCGGCGTCGTGCACCGCGACCGGGACGCAGTCGATCCAGGCCACCGCGCCGTCGATGATCGGGGCGCCGGACGGGGCCGGCCGCCAGGGGACGCCGTCGAACCGCTCGGCGAGCGGAGCGGTCGCGATCCGGCGGCACACGTCGGTCTGGTGGGCGGCGAGGATGTTGACACACCAGTTGCCGGCCCGCTGCAGGTGCGGCCAGGTCTCCGAGGTGACGCTCGGGTAGAACCCGACCAGCGGAGGGTTCAGCGACACCGAGGAGAAGGAGCCGACGACCATGCCGATCGGCGGGCCGTCCTCCGGCTGGGCGGTGATCACGCAGACGCCGGTGGGGTACTGCCCGAGGACGTGGCGGAACCAGGCGGGATCGTCGGCCGAGCCGGCCGTCCGGTGGGCGGTGCTGAGCGACATCCTCGTCCTCTCCATCGGGCTCACGCGTCTGCGGGCCGCAGTTCGCGGTCCTCGCGCAGGCCGATCGCGTCCGCCCACAGGGTCGTCAGGTGGTCGATCACGCCCTCGGGATCCAGGGGCGGGTCGGGCGGGTCGGCGACGAAGGCGTCGTAGCAGTACGCGCTCACCATGAGGCTCAGGGCGCGCGCCGTCTCCTCCGGGTCGAGGCCCGATCGGACATGCCCGCTCTTCATCCCGCGGGCAAGGGACCGGGCGAAGGAGCGGCGGAAGTCGCCGACCCATTCCCGGCGCAGCTCGGCCAGCCGGGCATCGCTGTGGCTGGCGGTCTCCCAGAGGCTGAAGAAGTCGCGGTTCTCCCACTGCGTCGTCACGATCGCGCTGATCGCCCGGCGCAGGCCGAGGCGGCCGGTGGCCGCGTCCCAGAAGTCGGCGCCGCGGTTCAGCATGCGCAGGGCACTCTCGCCGGCGAGGGTCGCCACGATGTCGTCGCGGTCGGCGAAGTACTGGTAGACGGTCCCCAGGCTCACCCCGGACTGCTGGGCGATGTCGTTGAGGGAGAGGTTCGCGTAGCCGTCGCGGGCGAAGAGCTGCTCGGCGACCTCGAGCAGCTTCTTGCGGGTGCGCATGGCGCGCGGGCCGACCGGGGTCTCCCGCCCGTCCTGGCGCCGGACCGCTCCCCGCAGGTTGGCGGCGACGCGCTCCAGGCGCCTGGTGCGCGCCGCGTCTGGCTCGTCGGACAGTTCCGGCATGCCGCCCCCTCTTCCTCGCCGGCGCTCTCTGGTGAACGCCGGAAAACCATAGCGCCATCTGTGTGGCGTACGCCACCCTGAATCTGAATAGATTCAGGAACACTTCCGAGCCCAGAGGTACCGCCCAACGAGGCAAGATCCGGGCATTTCCACTGAACTGCACGCCGCCGAACCGAGCCGAACCGGTTTCCGGCAGTCTCTTGCGCTCGGCGAGTTTCTGAGTAGATTCAGCAATCACTTGCTTGAGACCGGCGTCACACGCGCCCGGCTCCACCTTCTCCGCTCTCGATCGACACCCGCTTATGAGGGGGATCCCCATGGCTCGTCCGGCGCCCATGACTTTCGGTGTGTTCATCGCCCCGTTCCACGCGAACAACGACAGCCCGACGCTCAGCCTGCGCCACGACCTGGCGCTCATCGAGCTCGCCGACCGGCTCGGATACGACGAGGCATGGGTCGGCGAGCACCACTCCACCGGCGTCGAGCGCATCGCCGACCCGTTCATGGCGCTGTCGGCGGCGGCCGTCCGCACCTCGCGGATCCGGCTCGGCACGGGCGTGGTCAGCCTCCCGTACCACCACCCGCTGCTGGTCGCCGACCGCGTCGTCCTGCTGGACCACCTGAGCTACGGCCGCGCGATGCTCGGCGTCGGCCCGGGTGCGCTCATCTCCGACGCCGACATGATGGGCATCGCGCCGGTGACCCAGCGCTCCCGGATGAACGAGGCGCTGGACGTGATCATCCGGCTCCTCGACGGCGAGACCGTCACCGCGTCCACCGAATGGTTCGAGCTGCGCGAGGCCCAGCTGGCCTGGCTGCCGCTCAGTCCGGACGGCGTCCCGATCGCCGTCGCCAGCACGACCTCACCCTCGGGCGTGACCACCGCCGGCAAGCACGGCGTCGGCGTCCTGTCGCTGAGCGCCGGCTTCATCGGCGGGAAGAAGGACATGAAGGCCCAGTGGGAGATCGCCGAGCAGGCGGCCGCCGACGCCGGCACGACCATCAGCCGGGACGAGTGGCGGATGGTCGTGCGGGTCCACCTCGCCGAGGACCGCGAGCAGGCGATCCGCGACGTCGAGAAGGGACGGGCCGAGGAGCGGGAGCACTACTTCAAGCCGGTGCTGGGCCTGGAGAACGACTACACCCTCGCCGACGAGATCGCCGACGACAGCTCCATCATCGGCACGCCCGCGGACGCCATCGCGGCGATCGAGCGGATGCTCGATCAGACCGGCGGCTTCGGCGGATTCATGATCATGACGCACGACTGGGCCAGCCGGGAGAAGTCGCTGACCAGCCTCGAACTCTTCGCCCGCTTCGTCATGCCGCACTTCCAGGGCACGCTCACGGCCGCGCAGCGGTCCGCCCGTGTCGTCACCGAGAAGCGGCCGTCCTACAAGCCACTGGCCCAGGCCGCGATCTCCAAGGCCTACTCCGACTCCGGCCGCGAACTGCCGGCCGGCGTGAACATCCAGAGTCTGCGCTGACTTCGTCCCGAGCTGGACACCCCCTCCAAGCCGGAGACAGCTCGGATAATCCGAAAGGACCGACATGCCCTTCCCCACACCCCGTCATGTCCTCGTCCCGTTAGCCACCCTCGCGCTCGTGGCCGGCCTCGCCGCCTGCCGCGGCGCGGACACCCCGAGCACCACCGCCAGCAGCAGCGGCCCGATCAAGATCATGCAGATCGGGACCTTCGAGAGCCCGAACCTCTCACTCAAGGACGCCAAGGCCGGTCTCGACGCGCACGTGCAGTCCATCAACGCCGCCGGCGGCATCGACGGCCGGAAGATCGAGGTGACGTACTGCAACGACGCGTACAACGCCAACACCGGTGCGGCCTGCGCCCGCCAGGCCGTCAGTGACGGCGTCGTCGCCGTGGTCGGCGCGGCCAGCTCGCAGGCCCCCGCGGAACTGCCCGTGCTCGAGGCCGCCGGCATCCCGTGGCTGGCCGGCGCCGGATCGGGCGGCCCCACCGAGGGCACGAGCAAGGTGTCCTACCCGATCACCGGCGGCACCCAGTCGATGCAGGTCGGCCTGGGCCGGCTGCTGGCCAACAAGGGCGGCAAGAACATCGCGGTGATCGTCGCCGACGCGGCCGCCGCCTACGCCGCCGCCGACGACATCGCCAACGGGGCGAAGGCCGGCGGCGCCCAGTCGTACCGGATCCTGGCCCCGCTCGGCGCGCCCGACTTCAGCGCCGTCGCCTCCTCGGCGCTGGCCAAGACCCCCGACGCCATCGCCGTCGCCTCCACCGCGACCGATGCGCCGCGGATCATCCGGGCCGTCCGCCAGGCCGGGTTCAAGGGCAACATCGCGACCCTGGCGAACATCTTCAAGCCCGCCGACCAGAAGGCGCTCGGTGACCTCGCCGACAAGGTGTTCATCACGTCGTCCGCGGTCCCCGTGACCAACACCTCGATCCCGCAGGTGCAGCAGTTCCTGGCCGACATGGCCAAGTACCACCCGGAGGCCGTGACCGACAACGGCTCCCTGGGCACCTGGACCTCGGTCACGTTCCTCGTCGAGATCGTGAAGCGGCTGGGCGGCAACGTCTCCGCCGCCGCGATCACCGGCCTGCTGGACAAGCTCGACAAGCCCATCGTGCTGGGCACCGTGCCTGACTACGCCGGCATCCCCAACCCGCCGGTCGTCCAGACCTACCCGCGGGTGCCCACCTTCAAGGTGTACGTGTCCGAGGCCGTGGGCGGAACGCTCAAGCAGGACGGCGACGCGATCGACCCGCTGGGCGCCAAGTAGATGAACGCATCGGCGGCAGTGGCGGCAGTGGCACCCGGGGACGCGCCCGTCCTCGAGCTGCGCGGACTGAGCGCGGGGTACGACGACCTGGCCGTGGTGCGCGACGTCGACCTCAAGGTGATGCGCGGCGAGATCGTCGCGCTCCTCGGGGCCAACGGGACGGGCAAGTCGACGACGATCCTCACCGCGGCCGGCGAACTGCCGCCGATCGGGGGTGAGGTGCTGTGGCGCGGGACGGCCACGACCGCCCCGCTCCACGTGCGCGCCCGCATGGGCATGAGTTTCGTGCCCGAGGAGCGCTCGGTGCTGATGAGCATGTCCGTGCGCGACAACCTGCTGCTCGGGTCGGGACGCATCGAACGGGCCACGGAGCTCTTCCCCGAGCTCCAACCGCTCCTCGCGACCCGGGCCGGGCTGCTGTCCGGCGGCGAGCAGCAGATGCTGTCGCTGGCCAGGGCCCTCGCCGCGAACCCGGTCGCGCTGCTGCTCGACGAGCTGTCCCTCGGCCTCGCACCGCTCGTGGTCGACCGCCTGTTCGCCGCGCTGCGGCAGGCGGCCGACCGGGACGGGGTGGCCGTGCTGCTGGTCGAGCAGCAGGCCCGCCGGGCCATGGCGGTCGCCGACCGCTGGTATCTCCTGCGGCGCGGTGCCGTCGCGGCGACCGGGAACGCCGCCGACGGCATCGCGGCCGTGGAGTCCCTCTACCTCGGCGACGCCACCGTAACCGGAACGGAGTGACCGTGGAAATCGTCCAGTTCCTCCTGCTCGGCCTGGGCATCGGCGCGATCTACAGCCTCCTCGGCCAGGGGCTGGTGCTGATCTACCGGGGCTCCGGGATCGTCAACTTCGCGCAGGGCTCGTTCGTGATGGTCGGCGGCTACGCGTACTACGAGTTCCGCGTGGCGGCCGGGTGGCCGGCGATCCCGTCCGTCGTCGCCGCGACCGCGGTCGGCGTCCTGCTCGGCGTCGCCGTGCAGTTGCTGATCCTTCGGCCGATGCGCACCTCGTCACCGATCGAACGGGTGATCGCGACCCTGGGCGTGCTGCTCACCCTCCAGGCCGCCGCCGTGCTGCGGTACGGGGTGGGCCCCATCAGCGTGCCCTCCTTCCTGCCCACCACCGCCGTCGAACCGCTCCCCGGCGCGACGCTCGGCGTCGACCGGCTCATCATCCTGCTGATCGGCGCCGCGCTGACGGCGGCGCTGTACGCCGTCTTCCGCTGGACGTCGTTCGGTCGGGTGGCCAGCGCCATGGCCGAGAACCAGCGGGCCGTCGCGAGCCTGGGCCACTCACCGGACCGGATCGCGACCGCCAACTGGGCGCTCGCCGCCGGCATCGCGGCGCTGGCCGGCGCCCTGATCGGCCCGATCACCTACCTGCAGCCCACGCAGCTCACCCTGCTGATCGTGCCGGCCCTCGCGGCCGCGCTGCTGGCCCGGTTCGTCTCGTTCCCGATCGCCTTCGCCGGCGCGCTGGCGATCGGTGTCGTGCAGTCCCTGACGACCCGCTATGTCACGGTGACGGGCTGGGGCGACAGTGTGCCCTTCATCGTGATCGTGGCCTACCTGGTGCTGCGGGGAAGCTCGCTGCCCCTGCGCAGTCACGTGCTGGAACGCCTGCCCAGCGTCGGCGACGGCCGCATCCGGGTCGTGCCGGCGGTCCTCGTCGTCGGCGTGTTCGCCTTCCTCATCGCCTTCGTCGTCTCGCCGGTGTGGGCACAGGCGCTGACGGTCACGATGGCGTTCGCGATCCTCACCCTGTCGGTCACCGTCGTCACCGGGTATGCCGGGCAGCTGTCGCTGGCCCAGTACGTGCTCGCCGGGTCGGGGGCGTTCGCCGCGGCGACGTTCGTCTCCCGCGCGGGCTGGGGCTTCCTGCCGGCGCTGATCGGCGCGATGGTGGCCGCGGCGCTCGTCGGCGTGCTGGTCGCGCTGCCGGCGCTGCGGACCCGGGGCATCAACCTCGCCATCGCGACGCTCGGCATGGGCATCGTGCTGTTCAGCCTGGTGCTCAGCGACTTCAAGTTCGCCGGCGGCGACACCGGCATCCCGATCGGCGAGCCGTCGATCCTCGGCTGGGACTTCGGGGCGATCAAGCATCCCTACAACTACGGGCTCGTGGCGCTCGCGGCGCTGACCCTCAGCGCCCTGGCCGTGGCCAACCTGCGCCGCGGCCGGGTCGGCCGGCGCCTGCTCGCGGTCCGGTCCAACGAACGGGCCGCGGCCGCCCTCGGCGTCAACGTGTTCGTCGGCAAGCTCTACGCTTTCGCGCTCGCGTCGGCGCTCGCCGCGCTCGCCGGTGTCCTGCTGGCCTTCCAGGGCGCCACCGTCCTCCCGGCCCAGTTCGACGTGCTCACCTCGATCACCGTCATCGGCGTCTCGGTCGTCGGCGGCATCGGCACCATCGGCGGTGCGCTGCTCGCGTCCACGCTGCTGCCCGGCGGCGTCGGCACGCAGATCCTGCACGGCGTCGACAACCTGGAGCGTTACCTGCCGCTGGTCAGCGGGCTGTTCCTGCTCTACGTCCTGCGCAGCGGCCGCAACGGCCTGTACGAGATGAACGCCCACCTCGTGCGCCGCATCGGCCGGCTCCTGCGGGTGCCTTCCTTCCCGCCCCGGCCCCGGTCCGAGCGGGAACAGCCCGTCACGCCGCCACACGACCGCCGTCCGTCGCGGGCGCTGCACGTGTCCGACCTGCGGGTGCAGTTCGGCGGGGTCGTGGCCGTCGACGACGTGTCGCTGGACCTCGTCCCGGGCGAGGTGCACGGCCTGATCGGCCCGAACGGGGCCGGCAAGACGACGGTCATCGACGCGCTCACCGGATTCGTGCGACCCACCCGCGGCACGATCAGACTCGACGACAGTTCGATCGCGCCGTGGAGCGCGCGGCGCCGGGCCCGGGCCGGGGTCGCCCGGTCCTTCCAGTCCCTGGAGCTCTTCGCCGACCTGTCCGTCCGTGAGAACCTCGCGGTCGCGTGTGATGACGACAGTGCCCGCCGCTACGTCAGCGACCTCGTCGTGCCGGGCCGCATCCAGCTGACGCCGCCCGCCCTCGCGGCCATCCGGGAGTTCCGGCTCGAGGACGACCTCGACCGCAAGCCCGGCGAGCTCGCGTTCGGCAAGCGGCGGCTCGTCGCGATCGCCCGGGCGGTGGCGGCCGACCCGCGCGTGCTGCTGCTGGACGAGCCGGCGGCCGGGCTCAGCGACGAGGAGGCCCGGGAGCTCGGCACGCTCATCCGGACCCTCGCCCGGGACTGGGACATGAGCATCCTGCTCGTCGAGCACAACGTCGACCTGGTGCTCAGCACGTGCGACCGGGTCACCGTGCTCGAGGCCGGCGCCGTGCTCGCCCGAGGAACGCCCCAGGACGTCGCCCGGGATCCCCGGGTCATCTCCGCCTACCTCGGTCGCGAAGCGGACGAGTCCGACGACGGGGCCCGCGTGTGAACGCCGGCCCGGTCAACGCACCAGAGCACAGCCCGCAGGAGGAGCCGATGACCACGCCAGCGACGCACGAGGCCGTGGCGTCCGAAGCGCACGCGTTCTTCGCGGCCCGGGCGCCGCGGCGCGAGCGGCGCGGCATGCTGCACGGCGTCGGGGACGACGACGTGGTCGGCGTCGGGCTCACCCAGCCGGACGACGAGGCGGCCGAGGTCGCCCGGGCCCAGCAGTGGCAGCGGGAGCTGTTCGACGCGAAGCTCGCCTGGCTCGACGGTCCCGTCCGGTTCGGCGGGCGCGGGCTCTCCCACGACTACGTCGAGCTGGTCGCCGGCATCGCCGCGGAATACCAGGTGCCGTCCACGTCGACCTACATGGTGAGCCACGGCATCGTGGCTCCGACCATCCTGGCGCACGGCACCGAGGAGCAGCAGCGGGCCTTCCTGCCGGGGATCTGGCGCGGCGACCTGATCTGCTGCCAGCTCTTCTCCGAGCCGGAGGCCGGCTCCGACCTCGCCAGCCTGCGCACCACCGCGGTCCGCGACGGTGACGACTGGATCGTCACCGGCCAGAAGGTCTGGTCGTCCTTCGCGCACGTCGCGCAGCTCGGGGAGCTCCTCGTGCGCACCGGACCGCCGGAGAGCCGGCACCGCGGCCTGAGCGTGTTCCTCATCGACATGAACTCGCCCGGGATCGATGTCCGCCCGCTGCGCCAGGTGACCGGTTCCGAGCACTTCAACGAGGTGTTCCTCGACGGTGTACGGGTGCCGGACTCCCGGCGGCTCGGACCGGTGAACGGCGGCTGGAACATCGCGATGACCACGGTCGGCAGCGAGCGCTCCGTGCTCGGCCGGGCCCACAACGGCATCATGATCGAGCCGGTGATCCGCCTGTTCGCCCTGGCCCGCTCCACCGGTGCCATCGACGATCCGGCCATCCAGGACCTGCTGGCCGAGTGCTGGGCCCGCGAGCAGGTGCTGCACGAGACCGCCACACGGCTGCGCGACGCCGGCGGGCCCGCCCCGGGCTCCGTGGTCAAGCTCATGACGACCTCCGACATGGAGTACTACTCCGACGTGGCCGCCCGCCTCCTGGGGTACCGGATGGTCGCCGACACCGGCGCCTGGGGCACCTACTCGTGGTCGCAGCTGCTGCTCAGCGCGCCGTCCCACCGGATCGCCGGCGGTAGCGACGAGATCCAACGCAACATCCTCGCCGAGCGTGTGCTCGGTCTTCCGCGCGAGGAGCGCCCGGTCCCCGAGAAGAGTGCTTGAGCATGGACGACATCGAGCAGTTGCGGCAGGTGGTGCGCGCCCACCTCGAGCGGGACCCCGGAGCCGCCCTGCGCGGCGGGGCGCTCGACCCGGCCGAGGCCCGGCGCCTCGACCGCGATCGCTGGCGCCGGCAGGCGAGTGAGCTGGGCCTGCCCGGGGTCCGGATTCCCGAGGAGCACGGCGGCGCGGGCATGGGCCTGGCGGAGGAGGTCGCCGTCCACACCGAGCTCGGCCGGGCCCTCGACGACGGGCCCTTCCTGACCACCTCGCTGGTGGCCGCGGCCCTGGTGGCCCTCGCCGATGACGAGGAGAACCACGGCCGGCTCCGCCGGATCGCCGCCGGGGAGCTCGTCGCGGTGCCGGTGCTGCCCATCGAGGAGAAGTTCCCGCTGGAGTATCCGCACGCGAAGGCCGGTACCGGCGGCGACTTCGAGATCCAGGGCGAGCTGCCGTGCGTGGTCGACGCCACCGCCGCCGACGCCCTGCTCGTGCTCGCCGAGCACCATGGTCACCACGCGTTCTTCTGGGTCGACGCGAGCGACCCCGGCGTCGAGGTCGTCCCGCTGGCCACGCTCGACCTGACCCGGCGGATGGGCGCGGTGCGGCTGACGGGTGCCCGGGCCGAACTGCTCGCCGAGGACGACCGGGCCCGCGCCGGGGTGGCCGCCATCCGCCAGGGCGCGATCCTCGGCATGTCGGCCGAGTGCGTCGGCGCCGCCGAGCGCGCGCTGGAGATGGCGGTCGACTACGTGAAGGTGCGCACCCAGTTCGGCCGGCCGATCGGGTCGTTCCAGGCGGTCAAGCACAAGTGCGCCGACCTGCTGGTCTCGCTGGAGCGGGCGCGCTCCGCCCTGTCGGTCGCCGTGCGTTCGGTGCGGCACAACGACGCGATCGGCCGGCGGCCGGAGTCGCTGGCCGGGCTGGCCGTCGCGCGGATGTACTGCGGGCGGATCGGCGCCGAGATCACCCGCGAGGCGATCCACCTGCACGGCGGCATCGGGTTCACGTGGGAGCACCCGGCCCACCTGTACTACCGGCGCGCCGTGTCGAACCGGCAGCTGCTCGACTCCACGGGTCAGCAGCCCCGGCTGCTCACGGCGTCGGTGCTGGCGGCCCACGGCGAGGACACCCAGCTGGCCTCGTTCTACGCCGGGAAGGTCGGCCGATGATCCTGCGGGTCGAGGGGGGCGGCGTCACGCTGGTGGACCTCGACGACCTCACGTCGCTGAGCGCGCACATCCTCGGGGACGCCACGATCGGCGACCGGGGCCGCCTCGAGGACGGCCACCTCTGGGTGCGCACGCAGACGCTGCTGGAACTGGCCGGTGCGCGGGCGGGCGATCAGCGGTGGCGCGGCGGGTTCGACGGCATGATCGATTACGCCCGCCGGCATGGGTGGGTGGACGGGGACGAGGTCCGCATGCACGTCGTCGGCGAATGAGGAGGTACCCCCGTGCAGCTTTCCGGTTTGGCGCCCGGTGACTGGGTCACCGTGCAGGCGCGCTTCACCCCGCAGGCCGCATTCCTGGTGGCCGCGGACGGGCGGACCCGCACGTACGCCGAGGGCGAGCAGCGGATCACCCGGCTCGCCCGGGCGCTGCGGCAGCTCGGGATCGGCCGCGGCGACCGGGTGGCGCTGCTCGCCGTGGACTCCCCCGAGTACGTCGAGGTGCTGCTGGCCTGCATGAAGCTGGGCGCGACCTACGTGGCGCTCAACTTCCGGCTGTCGCCGGCGGAGATCCGCACGGTGCTGGCCGCCGGCGGCGCCCAGGTCATCTTCCACAGCGCCCGGTACCAGGAGATCGTCGACGACTGCCGGCTCCGGGACGCCATCCAGTTCGAGTCGGGGTATGAGGAGTTCCTGGCCGGCGGGCCGGACGGCGGCGAGCTCCCGGCGGTCACCACCGACGACGACATCCTGAGCATCTCGTTCACCAGCGGGACGACCGGCACCCCGAAGGGCGTGCTGCAGTCGCAGCGCATGATCAAGGCGATCACGCAGTCGGGGGTGCTCGAGCTCGGCCTCCGGCCGGGCGACCTGATCTACTCCGGTGCCCCGCTCTTCCACGCCGCCGGCTTCGGGCACGTGCTGTACGGCGTCGCCCGCGGCGGAGCCTCCGTGATCATGCCGCAGTGGGACGCCGATCTGGCGCTGTCGTGGCTCGGGTCCGGGCGCGTGCGGCACGCGACGCTCGTCCCCAGCATGATCATCCAGCTGCTCGAACATCCGAAGCTCGCGGAGGCGGACTTCTCCGGCCTGCGTTCGATCATGTACGGCGGCGCGCCGATGCCGACCTCGGTCGTGCGGCGCATGGCCGACGTCTTCGGCTGCGACCTGCACAACGGGTTCGGCGCCGGGACCGAGGCGGGCGGCCAGCTGGTCCTGCGGCCCGAGGACCACCGGCGGGCCCTCGCCGGCGACGAGTGGCTGCTCGGCACGATCGGCCGGCCGGCGTTCGGCTGCGACGTCCGGCTGCTCGACCCCGACGGCGCCGAGGTCCCGGACGGTGCGGTCGGGGTCATCGCCAGCCGGGGCGACACCGTGATGAGCGGCTACCTGGACCGGCCCGACCTCACCGCCCGCGCCGTCCGCGACGGGTGGTTCATCGCCGGCGACCTGGCCTGGAAGGACCAGGAGGGCTTCCTGCACCTGGCCGGCCGGGCCGACGAAATGATCATCCGGGGCGGCGAGAACGTCTACCCCGTCGAGATCGAGGACGTGCTCGGCGGGCACGCGGCCGTGGCCGAGATCGCGGTCGTCGGCGAGCCGGACCCGCACTGGGGGCAGGTGGTGACCGCGGTCGTGGCGCTGCGCGACGGCCACGGCACACCATCGTCGGCCGAGGTGAAGGAGCACTGCCGCGGCCGGCTGGCCAGTTACAAGGTGCCGCAGCGCGTCGTCGTCGTCGCGACCTTCCCGCGCAACCCCGCCGGCAAGATCGACAAACTCCGGCTGCGTGAGCTCCTGGCGGAAGGCCGGATCTCATGACTTCACCAGATCACTACCTTGAGGAGCCGTCCTGATGCTCACCGGAGACCAGTACCTGGAATCCCTCCGCGACGGCCGCCGCATCTTCGTCAACGGCCACTCGGTGCCCGACGTGACCGCCGAACCGTTGCTGCAAGGTCCCGCCCAGGCCGCGGCGCTCGGCTACGACAAGCACTACCAGCCCGGCGACGACGTCCACGGCCCGTACTTCTTCATCCCCACCTCCGTCGAGGAGCTGCGCGAGACCCAGCAGCGGCAGCTGCACTGGGACTTCCCGACCATCTCCACGGCCAACGGCCTGCTCATGGTGCTCACCGCGGCCAGCCGGATGCGCGCGCAGCAGCCCCAGTACGCCGAGCGGGCCCTGGCCTACTTCGAGGAGAGCAAGCGCCGCGACATCCGGATCGTGCAGGCGATCACCGACTCGAAGGGCAACCGCGCGCTGTCCCCGGGCAAGCAGGACGACCCCGACCTCTACGTCCGCATCGTCGACCGGGGACCCGACGGAGTCGTCATCCGCGGCGCGAAGCTGCACATCTCCTCGGCGGCGGTCGCGCACGACCTCATGGTCATGCCCACCAAGCGGATGAAGCCGGGCGAGGAGGACTGGAGCGTGGCCGCCGCGGTGCCGGTCAACTCCCCCGGGGTGCGGGTCATCAACGCCTCGTTCGCGCCGCGGCCCGACCTGGACCCGGACTTCTACCCCTACAGCTCCCGGCACGTGATGACCGAGGGACTCATCGTCTTCGACGATGTCTTCGTCCCCAACGAACGCCTCTTCCTGGCGGGAGAGCTGGAGCACTCCGCGACCTTCGTGCACTCCCTGGGCCTGTGGGAGCGCCTCGGCAGCGTCGGCAGCTACGTGCGCCTCGCGGACACCCTCGTCGGGCTCGCACACCTCGTCGCCGAGGCCAACGGCCTGCTGAAGATCGGGCACATCAAGGACAAGATCGCCGAGATGATCATCTACGCGACGCTCATCCGGGCCGGGTTCGAGGCCGCGATGACCCACGCCACCTTCACCCCGGAGGGCTGGGCCTCGCCCGACGAGCTGTTCACCAACGCCGCGAAGTATCACGCTGCCGCGCAGTTCAGCACGATGGTGCGCAACCTGCACGACATCGCGGGCGGCTCGGTGCTCACGGCGCCGTCCCTGCGCGACCTGAGCAACCCGGAGACCGAGGCCGACCTGCGCAAGTACATGCGCACGATGGACGGCGTCGACGCCGGCTACCGCATGCGCCTGTTCCACACGATCCGCGACTTCACCGCCGACGCCTACGGCGGCTGGAAGCACGTGACCGTGATCCAGGCCGGCGGGGGCCTCTACGCCCAGAAGGTGGTCGTCACGAACCACTTCGACATGGAGACGGCGAAGGCGCTCGCCCGCGAGACCGCCGGCATCACCGAATCCGGCGAGGTGCTCAGCGGCCTGCACCGGTTCGGCCCGCACGGCTACGAGCCGGACGCGGCCGCGTACCCCGCGGGAACAAGCGCGTGAGGTACGAGGAGTCCACGTTCGCCTGGACCGACACGTCCGCCGCCCAGCGGCCCGAACGGCTCACGCGGCTGCGGCTGGCGACCGGCGACGGCGTCGCCACGGTGACCCTGCACCGGCCCGAACGGCTCAACGCGATCGACCGCACGATGAACCACGAGCTCAGCGCCGTGCTCCGGTGGTGCGACACCGCCGACGAGGTCGGTGCGGTCGTGCTGACCGGCGCCGGGCGGGCCTTCTCGGCCGGCTCGGAGATGACCGGGGACGGCTTCGGCGGCGCCGCGCCGGAGGGCCCGGGCGCCGAGTGGATCGCGCCGCACCAGGTGCGCAAGCCGGTGATCGCCGCGATCCAGGGCGCGGCGGTGGGCGCCGGGCTCACCCTGGCTATGCAGTGCGATGTGCGGTTCGTCGCCGACGACGCCGTGCTCGCGCTTCCCTTCGTCCGGCTGGGCGTGACCGCGGAGTGGATGGGCCACTGGAACCTGGTCCGCCACGTGGGCCTGGGGCGGGCGCAGGAGCTGCTGCTCACCGGCCGCCGCTTCACCGGCCCCGAGGCGGTCGAGTGGGGGCTGGCCGTCGCGGCGCTGCCGGCCGATCACGTCCTCCCGCGCGCGCAGGCCCTCGCGCGCGACATCGTCGAGCACGCCGCGCCGGTCGCGGTCGCGGCGACCAAGCGCCTGCTCTGGGAGGCGGTGGATGCCGACCCGTTCGAGCACGGCCGCAAGGAGCGGCTGGTGATGGAGGCGCTCCTCGACCGCCCCGACGCCCGCGAGGGGGTCGAGGCCTTCCTGCAGAAACGCCGCCCGGCCTGGACCGGCCGCCCGTCAACCGATCTTCCATCATGGCCCAACGAACACGGGGAGGACTCCGCGTGACCAGCATCGACCAAGAGTTCATCGGGGTTGCGTCGCCGGCCCTGGGCCGGGCGGGCGCCGGTGGCCACCCGTGCCAGGGCATCTACTACACCCCGTCCGGCCGGGCGCCGCGCACGGCCTTCATCGCCGCGCACTACAACGTCGACTTCTCCGAGCACTACATGGCGACCCGCATGGCGGAGCGCGGTTACGGCTTCCTCGGCTGGAACACCCGGTTCCGCGGGGCCGAGCACCTCTTCACCCTCGACCACGCCCTGGCCGAGATCGGGGTCGGCGTGCAGCTGCTGCGCGACCGCGGCGTCGAGAAGGTCGTCCTGCTCGGCAACTCCGGCGGCGGCTCCCTGATGGCGGCGTACCACTCCCAGTCGCGCGAGCCGAACATCCGCCCGCCGTACGGCCGGTCCAAGGTGTTCGAGCCGGCCCTGCACCTGCCGCCCGGCGACCTGATGGTGTTCCTGGCGGCGCACCCCGGCAGGCCGGAGTGGATCACGCGGACCATGGACCCGTCGGTGATCGACGAGAACGACCCGAACGCGGTCGACGCCGACCTCGACATGTACGACCCGCGCCACGGCGGTTCCTTCGCACCGGAGTTCCTCGACCGCTACCGGGCCGCCCAGATCGAACGCAACCACCGGCTGACCGCGTGGTGCACGGAGCAGCTCGACGCCGCGCGGGACAGGCCGGCCCGCGACCGGATCTTCACGATGGGCCGCACCTGGGCCGACCCCCGGTACGTCGACCCGGGCATCGACCCGTCAAACCGCCCGACGCCGCTGTGCTACTTCGGCGATCCCAAGCGGGCCAACTATGGCGTCCTCGGCGTCGGCGTGGTGAGCACGATGCGCACCTGGCTCAACATGTTCAGCCTGGAGGAGTCCGACTGCGTCGCCGCACCGCACCTGGCCCGCCTCGACCTGCCCACCCTCGTGGTGCAGCCGGACGCCGACAGCGGCGTCTTCCCCGCCGACGCACAGGGCCTCTACGACGGTGCGGCGACGGCGGACAAGGAGTTCGTGACGCTGCCCGGCGACCACTACTTCATGGAGCCGGCGCCGGCCCGCGACACGGTGGCCGACACCCTCGCGGACTGGCTCAAGGGGCGGGCGCAACCCTGACCGTCAGTCGCCGTCCTCCTCGTCGCGCAGTGACAGCACGATCGTCGAACGCGCGGCGAGGATGTGCGCCCGCATGACCGCCTCCGCCCACCCGCCGTCGCGGACCCGGAGCGCCTGGACGAGCTCGGCGTGCTGCCGCACGCTGGTGCGCATGCGCTCCGCGTCGTAGCGCTGGAAGGTGCGGAAGATCAGCGGCGTGTCCATGATGCCGCGGACCATGCTGTCGAGCTGCGTGTGCCGGGAGGCCCGCAGGATCGCGCGGTGGAAGTCGCCGTTGAGCACGGTGAGCTCATCGGCGGCGGCCGCACCCTTGCGGCTCAACGAGGTCATCCGGGCCGCGACCTGCGCGATGGTGTCGAGCTCCTCGTCGGTGATGCGCTCCGCGGCCAGCCGGGCACCGTAGCTCTCCAGCATCGCGCGGAGCTCGTAGTTGTCCTCGAGCTCCTGCTCGGACCAGGCGACCACCCGCGCGCCCCGGTTCGGCGTGAACTCGACGAGGCCCTCCGCGTCCAGCCGGCGCAGCGCCTCGCGGACGGGCGTGCGCGACACCCCGGCCCGCAGCGCGAGCTCCTCCTCGCGCAGCCGCTGCCCGCGGGCGAACTCGCCGGACAGGATGCCGGCGCGGACGGCCTCATACGCCGTTTCGGCCGCTTTGGCCATCGGCACTCCCCCGGACACTCGTCGGCATGGATCCGGCCGAGTCTACTGGCCGCCGCACGCCGAATCGGTCAAGGCCGGGTGGTCAGACCGACGCGGCAAGGCCGCCGTCGACGACGAGGGTCGTGCCGGTGACGTAGGACGACGCCGGGCTCGCCAGGAACAGCAGCGCCCCGTCGATCTCGGACTGCTCGCCGAAGCGGCCCAGCAGGCTGTGCTCGGCGACCATGGCGCGGAGCTTGTCCTCACCCGTCGCCGTCATCTCGGTGGCGACGTAGCCGGGGCACAGGGCGTTGACCCTGATGCCCTTGCGGCGGGACCACTGCTGCGCGAGATCGCGGGTCAGCCCGATCACGCCCGCCTTGCTCGCGGCGTAGGAGGCCCCCGGGAACCGCGAGGCCACGACGCCGTGGACGCTCGCCACGTTGACGATGGAGGAGCCCGCCGGCATCACCCGGGCGCAGGCCTGCGCCATCCAGAACGAGCCGTTGAGGTTCACGTCGATGACCTGGCGGAAGGAGTCGGGGGTGTCCTTCGAGGCCGGCACGGAGACGGCGAGGCCGGCGTTGTTGACGAGCACGTCGACGCGCCCGAACTCCGCCGTCGCCGCGTCCACCAGAGCCTGGCACTGCTCGGGCACCGCGACGTCCGCCGCCTGGACGAGCACGGTCGCGCCCTGCGCCCGCAGCTCGTCCGCGGCCGCCTGCAGCCGGTCCAGGCGCCGGGCGCCGAGCACGAGGTGGCCGCCGACGGCCGCGACCGCCCGGGCGAAACCCAGCCCGAGCCCGGAGCTGGCGCCGGTGATGACGACTACCCGCCCGTCGAGCCGGAACGCGTCGAGAGGCCCGCTCATCGTCCATTTCCTTTCTGGTGCTGCACGGTGGCGAGCGCGAGGTCGGCGTACCGGCGGGCCATGGTGGCCTCGTCTACCGGGCCACCCGGCCGGAACCAGCCGGCGACGCCCTGGCACATCGACAGGATCGCCCGGCCGCACTCGTCCGGGTGCGGGGTGCGGAAGACGCCCTGCGCCACTCCCCCGCGGATCGCGTCGCGCAGCTCGCCCTCGAGCTCGTCGCGCTGGGCGACGTAGTGCGCCCGGTTCTCCGGGGTGAGGCTGCGCCGTTCGGAGTCGAGGAACGCCAGGTCGCGATGGTGGGCGGTGTACAGGACGATGGCCTCGACCAGCGCGCTGAGCCGGGCCGTGCAGTCGGCGCCGGCCTCGTCGAGCGCGGCCCGGGCGTGGGTGAGCACGATCCGCATCGCGTGGTCGAGCAGCTCCCGGAGCATGGCCTGTTTGTTCTCGAAGTGGTAGTAGAGCGCCGGCACGGTGACGCCGGCCCGGTTGGCTATCTTGCGGACCGACGTGCCGTCGTAGCCGTGCTCGACGATCTCGTCCAACGCCAGCGCCAGCAGCGGATGCAGCTCGAGTGGTGGGTACTCCCGCCAGCCGGACGTGTCGTCGCTCAGTGTCATCCCCGCCTCTGTCCCGCTCGCCAAATCCGTCACGAGTGATTGCCTTCGCAGGCCCTCGAAGGCTAGCTTAGCGATCGCTAACTAAGTAGACCAGATACGGAGGTCGTGGCATGGATGTCCGGGGCAAGCAGGCGCTGGTGACCGGAGGCGCGTCCGGGCTCGGCCTGGCGACGGTGGAGACCCTCGCGGCCGCAGGGGCCCGGGTGGTGGCCCTCGACCTGCCGGGCGCCGACCGCGGCCGGCTCGATGCGCTTGGCGACGCGGTCCGGTTCGCCGGCGCCGACGTGACCGACGAAGCGGCGGTGCGGTCGGCGGTCGCGCTCGCCAACGACGGCGGCGGCCTCGCCGTCCTGGTCAACTGCGCGGGCATCGGCAACGCGATCCGGACCGTCGGCAAGCAGGGCCCGTTCCCGCTCGCCGACTTCGAGCGGGTCATCCGGGTGAATCTGCTCGGGACCTTCAACGTGCTGCGCCTGGCCGCCGCGGCGATGGCGGAGAACGAGGTGACCGGTGAGGAGCGCGGGGTCATCGTCAACACCGCGTCGGTGGCCGCGTTCGACGGCCAGATCGGGCAGGCCGCCTACTCGGCGTCCAAGGGCGCCATCGTCGGCATGACCCTGCCCATCGCCCGCGACCTGGCGACACTGAAGATCCGCGTCGTCACCATCGCCCCGGGCACCTTCGAGACCCCGCTGCTGGGCCAGCTGGCGCAGGAGGTCCGCGACTCGCTGGGCGCCCAGGTGCCGCATCCGAGCCGGCTCGGCCGCCCTGCGGAGTACGCGCAGCTGGTCGCGGCGATCGTCGCCAACCCGATGCTCAACGGCGAGACCATCCGCCTCGACGGCGCCATCCGCATGGCCCCGCGCTGAGCAGTGCCCACCGACGGGCCCACCGACGCGCCCACCGACAGGCTCACCAACGGGCCCACCGACTGCCTCACCGACGGAAGGAAGAGATCATGCGTCAAGCGGTCATCGTCGACATCGTCCGGACGGCCTCCGGTAAGGGCAAGCCGGGCGGAGCGCTGTCCGGCGTGCACCCGGTCGACCTCTACGCCACCGTGCTCCGCGCCCTCGCCGAGCGCAACGACCTGGACCCGGGGCGGGTCGAGGACGTCATCACCGGCTGCGTCGGCCAGGCCGGCCAGCAGGCGATGAACATCGGCCGCAACGCGGTGCTCGCCGCGGGCTGGCCGGAGTCGGTGCCGGCCACGACCATCGACCGGCAGTGCGGGTCCAGCCAGCAGGCGATGCACTTCGCCGCGCAGGGCGTGATGGCGGGGGCCTACGACATCGTCGTCGCCGGTGGCGTGGAGTCGATGAGCCGGGTGCCGATGGGGGTCAGCACGCTGGGTCAGGACCCGCAGGGGCCCGGGGTCGCCCGGCGCTACCCGCAGGGGCTCGTCGGCCAGGGCGTCTCGGCCGAGCTCATCGCCCAGAAGTGGGGGCTCTCGCGGGAGCGGCTCGACGAGTACTCCGCCCGGTCGCACCGCCTCGCGGCCGAGACCGCGAAGGCCGGCGGGTTCGACCACGAGATCGTGCCGGTGCCGGTCGGCGAGGACGGCGACGGCCGGTTCGCGGCGGACGAGACGATCCGCCCGGCGACGAGCCCCGAGGGCCTGGCCGCGCTCCGGCCGTCCTTCGACGCCCCCGAGATGCGCGAGCGCTTCCCGGACCTGGACTGGCGGATCACGGCGGGCAACTCCTCGCCACTGACCGACGGCGCCGCCGCGGCCCTGATCATGGGCGAGGACGTGGCCGCGAAGCTCGGCCTCCGCGCGCGGGCCCGCTTCCACGCGTTCGCGGTGGCCGGCGACGACCCGCTGCTGATGCTGACGGCGCCGATCCCGGCCACGCGGCAGGTCCTGGCGCGGGCCGGCCTGGGCATCGACGCGATCGACGCCTACGAGGTGAACGAGGCCTTCGCCCCGGTACCGCTGGCCTGGCTGGCCGAACTCGGCGGTGACCCCGAGCGGCTCAACTGCCGGGGCGGCGCCATCGCGCTGGGCCACCCGCTCGGCGCCTCCGGCATCCGGCTCATGGCCACGATGCTGCACCACCTCGAGGCCACCGGCGGCCGCTACGGGCTGCAGACCATGTGCGAGGGCGGCGGCCTTGCCAACGCCACCGTCATCGAACGCCTCTGATGGGGAAGACATGACCAAGGACCTGTGGGCGCGGCGCCCGTTCTTCACCGGCGACCACGAGGCGTTCCGCGCCACCGTCGCCGCGTTCCTCAGCCGGCACGTCACCGCGCACGTCGAGTCCTGGGACGAGGCGGGCATCATCCCGCGCGAGCCGTGGCTCGAAGCCGGCCGGCAGGGGCTGCTCGGCATCAACGCACCCGAGGAGCACGGCGGCGGCGGGGCCATCTCCGACTTCGGCTTCCGGTGCGCGATGATGGAGGAGTTCGCCAAGGTCGGCGCCACGTCCCTCGGCTCGGGGTTCTCCGCCCACGCCGACATCGTGCTCCCGTACTTCTTCGACCTGGCCACCCCGGAGCAGGCCGCACGGTGGGTGCCGGACCTCTGCTCGGGCCGGCGCATCGGCGCCATCGCCATGACCGAGCCGGGCACCGGCTCGGACCTGCAGGGCATCCGGACGACGGCCCGGCGCGACGGCGACGGCTGGGTCCTCAACGGCGCCAAGACGTTCATCACCAACGGCATCCTGAGCGACCTCGTGATTGTGGTCGCCCGGACCGATCCGGCCCCCGACGCCGGGAGCCGCGCGTTCAGCCTGCTGGTCGTGGAGCGCGGGATGCCCGGCTTCGAACGCGGCCGCAAGCTCGCCAAGGTCGGCCTGAAGTCACAGGACACCGCGGAGCTGTTCTTCGACAACGTGATCGTCCCCGCCGGCAACGTGCTCGGCGAGGTGGGCCGAGGGCTGCACCATCTGATGAGCCACCTGCCGCTGGAGCGGCTGGGGATCGCGGTCGCCGCATGTGCCGGGGCCCGGGCGGCGCTCGGCTGGACCGTCGAACACGTCACGCAGCGGCAGGCGTTCGGCCAGCGCATCGCGTCGTTCCAGAACACCCGGTTCGCCATCGCCGAGATGCTGACCGAGCTGGAGGTGTCGCAGGCATACGTGGACGACGCCATGCTGCGGTTCAACCGCGGCGAGCTGAACGCGGTGGACGCGGCCAAGGCGAAGTGGTGGGCGACGGAGATGCACAAGCGCCTCGTCGACCGCTGCGTCCAGCTGTTCGGCGGCTACGGATACATGCTCGAGTACCCCATCGCCCGGGCGTACGCCGACACCCGCGTCACCACCATCTACGGCGGCACCACCGAGATCATGAAACACATCATCGCGCGCGACGTCCTGGAGACCCGATGACAGACACGAAGACGACCGTCGAAACCGAACCGGCTGCGTTGTATGAGCGGGCCGGGCACATCGCCGTGATCCGGCTGAACCGGCCCGCGTCCCTGAACGCCGTCAACGCGGCGCTGTCCGCCGCGGCCGGGGAGGCGCTGGAGCGGGCGGCGGCCGACCCCGAGGTGCGGGTCGTGGTCGTGACCGGCAACGGCCGGGCCTTCTGCGCCGGCGCCGACCTCAAGGAGCTGGCGGCCGGGCGGTCGATCGCCGCGCCGGAGCACCCGGAGTGGGGCTTCGCCGGTATCGCCCGGCACTGGATCGACAAGCCGCTGATCGCGGCCGTCAACGGGTTCGCCATGGGCGGCGGCACCGAGATCGCCCTCGCCTGTGACCTGGTGGTCGCGGCCGAGGACGCCCGGCTCGGCCTGCCCGAGGTCAAGCGGGGCCTGGTCGCCGCCGCGGGCGGGGTGGTGCGGCTCCAGCGGCAGATCCCGCTCAAGCGCGCGTTGCAGATGGCGCTCACCGGTGACGCCGTCGACGTGCAGGAGGCGGCCGAGTGGGGCCTGGTCAACGTGG
Organism: Dactylosporangium sp. NPDC050588; assembly: GCF_040654975.1. Taxonomy (NCBI): domain Bacteria; kingdom Bacillati; phylum Actinomycetota; class Actinomycetes; order Micromonosporales; family Micromonosporaceae; genus Dactylosporangium; species Dactylosporangium sp. NPDC050588. Next base: position 46,883 of record NZ_JBFAJA010000057.1, read on the forward strand.
TCGCCCGGCCCGGGGCCGCGCTGGATGAGGCGATGGTGCTGGCCGAGCGCGTCGCCGCGAACGCGCCGCTGTCCGTGCAGTACACCAAGCGGGTCATGCACCAGGTGGCCGAGTCCAGCTCGGCCTGGGACCCGGAGTGGTCGCGCCGCGAGCCGTGGACCGTCAACGACGAGGCGGCCGCGGCCGTGTTCGCCAGCCGGGACGCCGTCGAGGGGCCGATCGCCTTCGCCGAGAAGCGGGCGCCGGTCTGGGAAGGCCGGTAGCACCGCGCTGAAGCCGGTGCGCCCGAGCCGGCCGGGTTCGGTGCCGGCCGCGACGCTGGGCGATCGATGCCGGTCGCGACGCTTGGCGATCACGTTCCCGGTGATCGACGAGATGCGGGACTACGTGTCATCGATCGTCGAGGAGATGGCCGGGACCTTCAACATCTCCGAGGCTGAGGCGTTGTCGATCATCAACGATCACTGGGCGTTCCACGAGATCGGACCGGACAACCTGCTCGGCCATGAAGAACCGGACTCCTGGGCACGCACGATTTACGAGCAATACCGATAAGTGAGATCTGAACGCGTCGCCGGCGGCGGGCGGAAATGCGATGTTCGGCGGCGTCGCACACCACGCTGTTGCATCACCGCCGCGAACGTCCTACGCAGGGTAGGCCGGAGGTCGTCGCTCCCGCAGCGCGGCCAGACCCTCCGCGTAGTCGGGTCCGTCCAGCAACTCGCCCTGGTCCTCGAGTTCGCTACGCATGGCCGCCTCGAGTTCGTCGGCCGCCGCACGGCGGAGGGCCAGTTTGGCGCGCCGGAGCGCCTCGCGTGATGCGCCGGCGGTCCCGGCCGCCAGTGTGCGGGCGGTGTCGAGCAGGTCGGCGGCCGGGACGACGTCCGAGACCAGGCCCCACGCCAGCGCGGCCGGCGCCGGCACGCGCTCGGCGAACAGCGCCATCCGGTTCGCCCGCACCCGCCCGATCGCCGCCGGGAGCAGGTGGCTCGCTCCCCCGTCGGGCACCAGCCCGATGTTGACGAACGGCAGCTGGAACCAGCTCGTGTCGGCCGCCACGACCGCGTCGCAGGCGAGGGCGAACGAGACGCCGACGCCGACCGCCGGCCCGTTCACCGCGGCGACGACCGGGACGTCGGCGCGGATCACGGCGAGGACCGCGTCGTTGGCCGCGGCGACGATCGCGCGGCCGTCCGCGCCGCCGGTCGCAGCGCCGGCCGGGGAGACGTCGGCGCCGGCGCAGAAGGCGCGTCCTTCGCCGGTGAGCAGGATGCAGCGCACGCCGGGCCGGCCGGCCGCTTCGCGTAGCCGGCTCCCCAGCAGTCGCATGCCCGCGAGGTCGAGGGCGTTGAGCCGGTCGGGGCGGCTCAGGGTGACGGTCGCGACCGGGCCGTCGGTCGTGACCAGGACGGCGTCGTCCGTCATCGTCCCTCCGCCGACACCAGCGGGGAGAGACGGGTGGTGATGAGGTCTTCGGCCTCGGCGACGATGCGTGCGACCAGTTCGGCCACCGTCGGGATGTCGTCGATCAGCGCCTGCGACTGCCCCACGGTCCAGAGTCCTCGCTCCATGTCGCCCGTCTCGTAGACCTCGCGGCCGCGGACCCCGGCGACGAGGTCGCGCACGTCGGCGAACTCACCGCCGGCCCGCAGGATCTCGACGACCTCACGGCTGACGGTGTTCGTCGCGACGCGGGCGGTGTTGTGCAGGGTCCGGAAGATCAGGGTGGTGTCGCGCTCGTTCGCCTCGACGATCTTCCGCTTGACGTTCTCGTGCACCGGGGCCTCCACGGTACAGAGGAACCGGGTGCCCATGTTCACCGCGTCGGCTCCCAGCGCCAGCGCGGCGATCAGGCCACGGGCGTCGGCGATCCCGCCCGATGCGACGATCGGCACGGAGACCCGGCGGGCCGCGGCCGCGATGAGCACGAGCCCGGGCACGTCGTCCTCCCCCGGATGACCGGCACACTCGAAGCCGTCGATGCTCACGGCGTCCACCCCGAGCGACTCGGCCTTGACCGCGTGCCGCACGCTCGTGCACTTGTGGATCACCTTGATGCCCGCGGCTTTGAAGGCGGGCATGTGCTCCGCCGGGCTGAACCCGGCCGTTTCGACGGTCCGGATCCCCGACTCGATGATCGCGGCCCGGTATTCGGCGTACGGGGGCGGCGAGATCGCCGGCAGGATCGTGAGGTTGACGCCGAACTCCTGGTCGGTCAGCTCCCGGCAGCGGGCGATCTCCTTGACGAGCGCCTCGGGCGTCGGCTGGGTGAGCGCGGTGAGGAATCCGAGCGCGCCGGCGTCCGCCACCGGGGCCACCAGCTCGGCTCGGCCGACCCATTGCATCCCGCCTTGCACGATGGGGTGCCTGACGTTGAACTCGCGGGTGAAGCGGGTCTCGATCATGCCGTTTGTCTCCTGTCGCACGCCCCGAAATCAGGCGCAAAACTTGATGTTAATATCACTTTCAGTTCTCAAAGCTCGGTGTCGGACGGGGGCAGGGGCGATGCCACGCCAGTACTCCAAAGGGGCGCGCACGGCGGCCACGTTCCTCGAGGCGGCCCGCAAGGAGTTCGCGACCCGCGGTTACCTGTCGACGAAGGTCGAGGACATCGCGCGTACCGCGGGCCGGTCGTCGGCGAGCTTCTACAACTACTTCACCGACAAGGCCGACGTGCTCGCCGCCCTCGCCCAGGCCTTCCACGAGGACACCCGCGCCCAGATCGCGGTGCCGTACCAGGAGGGCCGCCCGCCCAGGGAAGCCATCCGGATGGCGATCACCATCTTCTGGGAGACCTACCGTGACCGGCTCGGCGCGCTCAGCGGCGTGTTCCAGGCGTCGATGGCGGACCCGGCCTTCCTGGAGAGCTGGCGCGACATCCGGCGGTCGGCCATCGACTTCATCGCCCACGGCGTCGAACACGCGCAGAAGGAGGGCTACTGCCCGGGCATCGACGTGCGGATGACCTCGTCCGCGCTGTCCTCGATGCTCGAGCTCTCCTGCTACGTGTGGCTGGCTCAGGGCGGTGACAACGGCGACTCCGTCGTCGACGAAGAGGCGGCGATCGACTCGCTCGCCGGCATCTGGTATCACGCCATCTACTGGCGCCCGGAGGACCAAAGCCCGGCCTAACGATCGGCGCGGCCGAGGACGCGCAGCTCGACCTCGGTGCGCGGGCCCAGCGCCGCGAGGATCGCGGCGAACCGGTCCGGGGCGAGGCCGGCCCTGATCTCGGCGACCAGGGCCCGTTCGTCCGGCACGCCGAGCTCCGCGAAGACCGCCCCGTCGACCTGGCGGCGCTCGGTCCCGGCGGTCAGATCCCGCTGCACCACTTCGAGCGCGGCGGCACACGCCTTGAGCAGGTATCGGGAGCGCCCGCTGACCTGCGGCAGGAGCTCCGTGCGCAATGTCTCCACGACGGCCGTCAGCAGCTCGTTGTGGTCGGGAACCGCGGCGTGCGATGGCATGTGTACTCCCGTTGTCACCGGAGCAGCCCGAGCAGGTCGTGCTCCACCTCGACCACCCGCCGGCCGACCAGCGCCAGGTCGATCGAGCGGGTCGTCCCGGACAGGTGCCGGTCGGCCTGCTGCAGGCAGCCGACCGCCCAGATCCACGTGCCCAGCACGACCGCCCACGCGAAGTCGGCGTCGGACACGTCCACGCCCGCCGAGGCCCGGTACCCGTCGAGGAAGTCCTGGACGTCGCCGAAGCCGCCGACCACGCCCGGCCCGCGGAACCGCCAGCTGCGCACCGCGATCCAGCCCAGGTCCTCGAGGGGATCGCCGCGGTGGGCCGACTCCCAGTCGAGGACCCCGACGAGACCGTCGCCGTCGACCACGAAGTTCCCGAGCCGGAAGTCACCGTGGGTCAGGGTCGTCCGGCGGCGCGGCGGCCGGCGCTCCAGCAGCCACCCGTAGGCCAGCTCGAGCACCGGCCGGTCGGGGTCGAGCCGGTCGAGGGTCGCCCGGTATTCGACGAGCCGGTCCTCGTCCGGCAGGGCCGCGACGGCTCCCGGATCGACGGTGTGCAGCCGGCCGAGGGCGTCGCCGCACTGGCGGGCCAGCCGTGGTCCGGCGGTGCCGGTCGTCAGTCCGTCGAGGATCCGCCGGGGCACCGTCTCGCCGTCGAGCCGTTGCAGGACGAGTCCGCCGGGCACGACCGCGATCACTTCGGGCGCCGCGACGCCGGCCGAGCGGGCGGCCCGGATGACGCTCGCCTCGAAGGTGGCGCCACCGCCGCGGCGCTCACCGGGCGGATCGGCCAGGAGGATGAGTCTGCGACCCGCGGCCTCCAAGGCCCAGACCTCGCGGGACGAGCCGCCGGTCAGCCGCTCCAATCCGGTCACCGGCTCGCCGAGGGCAGCGGTGAGGGCTGTCTCGTTCATCGCGTGGCCATCCGGTCCCACGTGCCCGCGGTGAACGGGTCGCGTTTGAGCTCCACCTTGCGCACCTTGCTGGTCGGGGTCTTCGGCAGCTCGTCGAGGAACTCGATGTAGCGGGGAACCATGAACCGGGGCATCGTGGCCGCGAGGAACTCCGACAGCGCCGGGGCACCGAGGTGCGCGTCCGGCATCGGCACGACACAGATCTTGATCTCCTCCTCCCCGTCGTCGGACGGCACGCCGATGGCGGCGCACTCCAGGACGTCGGGGTGGGCGGTGACCATCGACTCGACCTCGAACGACGAGATGTTCTCCGACCGCCGCCGCACCGCGTCCTTGACCCGGTCGACGAGGTAGTAGTTGCCCGTCTCGTCCCGGCGGAAGGCGTCTCCGGTGTGGTACCAGCCGTTGCGCCACGCCCGCGCGGTGTCCGCGGGCCGGCCCAGGTAGCCCTGGTTCATCGTCCACGGCCGGTCGGAGCGCACGATCAGCTCACCGATGTGGCCGGCCGGGACCTCGGCGTCGAAGTCGTCGACGATGCGCAGCTCGTATCCGTCCCGGGCGCGGCCGCAGCTGCGGTGGTCGACGACGTGATCGCCGGTCGCGATCGGCCAGCCGGCCTCGGTCATCCCGTAGTTGGTCCGCATGCGCAGCCCGAACCGCTGCTCGAACGCGGCGTAGTCGGGCAGCAGCGGGCCACCGGTGATGCTCTCGACCGGGTTGTCGCGGTCGTCCGGGCGGGGCGGCTGCTGCCAGAGGAAGTTCGCCATCGCGTAGAAGGCCCAGGCCCGGTTGCAGGCGTGCGCGCGGACGTCCGGCCAGAAGCGGTCGGTCTTGAAGCCGTCGCGGAAGACGAACGTCCCGCCCCAGTGCGCGACGATCTGCAGCGGCACCTTGCCACCCAGGTGGAACGCGGCGAACGGTGCGTAGAGCACGTCGCCGGGGCCGACGTCGTCGAAGGTGTCGATGCCGGTGATGAGCTGGCCCCACGGCGTGAGCACGCCCTTGGACGGCCCGGTGGTGCCGGAGGTGTAGATGATGGCGGCGGTGTCCCACGGCTTCGGATCCTCGAGCCCGGCCAGCACCGCCGGGTCGTACACCAGCGGCTGCCCGATCTCGAGGACGAAGACCGCGGCGTCGGCGTCCGCGGCCTGCCGGAGCTCGTCGGCGCGGGCCCCGACCGTGACGATCAGGCGGGGCCCGGAGTCGTGCAGCACGTGCCGGAGCATCTCGCCGCGGTACGCCGGGTTGATCGGCACCTGCACGGCGCGCAGCCACCCGCACGCGATCCACAACGCCTGTTCGTCGACGCACGTGGGCAGCAGGACCGCGACCCGGTCCGACGGCTGCACACCCTGTCGCAGCAGGAGCCCGGCGAACTGCTCGACCCGCCGCTGGAACGCGCCGTAGGTGACCCGGCCCCGTTCGACGTCGATCAGGAAGTCCTGGTCCGCCAGCTCGGTCGCCCGACGGCGGAGCAGGCCGGGCAGCACGCGGGCCGGGTCCAGCTCCCGAGGCGCGGTCTCACCCACTCGCCACCTCGCTCAGGTAGCTGCGTTCCAGCTTCGACCAGTCCCTGGACAGCTCGGCCGAGGCCCCTTCGGTGATCACCCGGCCGCGCCGCAGCACGTACGCCCGGTCGGCCACCTCCAGTGCCCGCGCCGCCTGCTGCTCGACGAGCAGGACGCCCAGCCCTTCGTCGGCGGCCCGCCGGATGGCCCGCAGCAGGCGGTCGACGACCAGCGGCGCCAGGCCGAGCGAGAGCTCGTCGGCGAGCAGCAGGGCGGGCCGTCCGGCGAGGGCCCGGGCCAGGGTGAGGATCTGCTGCTCGCCACCGGACAGCAGGCCGGCCCGGCGGTCGAGCAGCGGGGTCAGTTCGGGGAACGCGTCGAGCGCGAGGGAGCGTGGCCCGCGGCCGAGGCGCAGGTTCTCGGCCGCGCTCAGCTGCATGAACACCGAGCGTTCCTCGGGCACGAAGGCCATACCCTCGCGGGCTCGCCGGTGCAGCCGGGCCGAGGCCGGTCTGCCGCGCCACCGCACGGTGCCGGCCAACGGCTTCAGCTCGCCGGCCAGGGTCAGCAGCGTCGTGGTCTTGCCCGCGCCGTTGGGTCCGAGCAGCGCCACGATCTCGCCGGGCCGCACCACCAGGTCGAGGTCGCGCAGCGCGGCCAGGTCCCCGTATCCGGCGCTGAGCCCGCGGGCCTCGATGAGCGGCTCGCCGTCCGCGGCCGCCCTGGTCGCGGGCGCCGGTTCGCGCTCGACCACCTCGACGGGACCGGTCTCGTCGGCAGAGCCGTCAGCGGTGTCCTGGGTGCCGAGGTAGGCGGTGATGACGGCCGGGTCGGACCGGATCTCCGCCGGCGTCCCGGTCGCGATCACCTTGCCGAAGTTGAGGACCGAGACCTGGTCACTCACGTCCAGCACGACGGAGACGTTGTGCTCCACGAGCAGCACCGCCATCCGCAGCTCGGTGGCGAGCCGGCGGATGAGGTGGCCGAGCTCGGCGGTCTCGGTGTCGTCCAGGCCGGCGGCCGGCTCGTCGAGCAGCAGGACCGAGGCGCCGGTGGCGACCGAGCGGGCGATGGCCAGCAGCCGGCGGCGGCCGTACGGCAGCTCGTCGGGTTTGCGTTCGAGGTCGTCCTCCAGGTGGAACTCGCGGATGGCGGCGAGCGCGGCCGGCGAGTACCGGTCCCGGCCCGGGAGGACGAGGTTGGACAGGAACGCGGGCCAGTCCTGGCGGTCGCCCGCGGCGAGCAGGTTCTCCCGGACCGTCATCGTCTCGAACAGTTCGAGGCTCTGGAAGGAGCGGCTGATGCCGGCCGCGGCCCGGCGCTGGGCCGGCCAGCGGCCGATGTCCTGGCCGTCGAGGGTCATCGTGGCGCCCGGGCCGTCCACGAACCCGGTCAACGCGTCGATCAGGGTCGTCTTGCCCGCCCCGTTCGGCCCGATGAGCCCGTGGACCTGCCCCGGCACGAGGTTGAGCGCCACGTCGTCGAGCGCGGTCACGCCGCCGAAGCGCACCGTCAGCCCGCGCACCTCCACCGGCCGCTCGACGACGCTGAACGCCGTCTCCCCCGCCAGCTCCGCGACGTCGCGCCGGCGCGTCCGGCGGCCGCCGCGCGCCGTGATCCACTTGGGGATCAGCCCGGCGGGCAGCCGCTGCGTGGCCAGGCCGTTGGGCAGCTGCGGCAGCACGATGAGCAGGGTCAGGCCGAGGATCATCTGCCCGACCTCGTTGCGCGAGATGAACTGCGCGAACGCGGTGCCGGGGAAGAGCTGCGAGATCACCCCGGAGAGCAGTCCGGCCGGGGCGTACATGGCGCCGATGACGGCACCGACGAGGTAGCCGATGCCGCCGATGATCGAGAACACGACCGCGAAGATGGACTGGAAGGCGGTGTACGTCGGCACGAAGGTCACGTTCGGCTGCCGGAACGACAGCAGGACCCCGCCGGCCGCGGCCAGGGCGGCAGAGATGCCGAAGGCGAAGATCTTGGCGCGGGCCACGCTGATGCCGATGCTGGCCGCGGCGCGCTCGTTGGACCGGACGGCCACCAGGCGGCGGCCGGCCCGGCCCCGCCGGAGGTTCGCGACCATCAGGGCGGCCAGGATGAACAGCACCAGGCAGAAGATCGCATAGCGGCTGGGCCAGAAGTACGTGTCCATGTCGATGCCGAAGATCTTCGGCGAGCCCACGTTGATGCCCGTGAACCCGCCGGTGCGCTCGGTCGAGGAGAAGATCTGGTGCTCCAGCACCACGGCCAGGCACAGCGTCACCACGGCCAGGTTCATGCCCCGGGTCCGCAGCGCGGGCAGGCCGACGATGATGCCGACCGGGACCGCGCCCACGACGCCGATCAGCAGCGCGGCCCAGAACGGCACGCCGTGATCGGCGACCAGGCGGGCGGCGATCCAGGCACCCATACCGGCGAGCGCCATCTGCGCCAGCGACAACTGTCCCGTGTAGCCGGTGACGACCACGAGGGACAGCACGACAAGGCCGAGCGCCAGGGTGATCTCGGTGGCGCTGAGCAGGGCCGGCGGGAACACGAAGTACAGCAGTCCGAGGGCGACGAGCCCGGTGCCGAGCAGCACCGGGGGGCGCACGATGCCGGTGCCGAGCTGGGGCGGCCGCTGGATCGCCTCGCCCCGCAGCGGCAGGGAACGCCCGGAGATGACGAGGACGAGGATGATGACGATGAACGGCACCGTCTGGCCCCAGCCGTCGGCGTGCTGGCGCGTGCCGATCCAGGCCACCTCGGATTCGAGCATGCCGATCAGCAGCCCGCCGGCCATCGTCAGCGGGAAGGACTTGAAGCCGCCGAGCAGGGCGGCGGCGAGGGCCGGCACGATGAGCATCGCCAGGTTCTCCACCTGCAGCGTGCCGATGCTGACGATGAGCACGGCCGACACCACGCTGAGGGCGCAGCCCACCATCCAGTTCACGGTCGCGATGGTGTCCGGGGAGATGCCCAGCGCCGAGCTCGCCCGCCCGTTCTCGGCCACGGCCGAGGTGGCGAGGCCGAAGCGGGTGGAGCGATACACGACCGTGAGCACGACGGCCAGCACCAGCCCGACACCGAGGATGGCGAGCCGGTCGGTCCCGATCCGGATGCCCGGCAGCACGGTCGTCGACCCGTCCGGCAGGATCGAGGTGACGATCCGGGCCTTCCCCACGCCGAACAGGTACTGGCCCAGGCCGAAAAGGAACGCGAAGACGCCCAATGTCGCGATGAGCCGCGACACCGGCGGCGCGTCCCGCAGTGGTCGCATGACGAGCTGATGGATCAGCGCGCCGATGGCCAGGCCCACGCCGATGGCGAGCAGCGCCGCCACCGGCGTGGCCATGCCGGCCTCGCGTTGCAGGTAGAAGACGTAGGCGCCCACCATGCCGACCGCGCCCTGGCTGAAGTTCAGAATCCCGGAGCCGCGGTAGATCAGCACGATTCCGAGGGCGGACAGGCCATAGATCGCGCCGGCCCCGAGCCCGAGTACGGCGAACCTGATCACGTCAGTCAGCATGTGTGGGCCCGGTCCTCAGCTCTTCGGCGGAGTGGTGCAGTTCTGGCCGGTGTAGGCGTCGCGGAAGGTGTCGTACACCGGCAGTTCCTTGCCGCCGCTGTACTTCACGATGAACGCGCAGGAGGTGAAGATCCGCGGGTATCCGCCCACGTTGCCCTTCTGCCACTGGATCGGCGGGGTGAGGCCGATGTCGATGCCGCTCATCGTCGGCAGCGCGTCCCACAGGGCGGTGTTGGTCGGGTCAGGCACCTTCTTGGCCGCCTCGGCGAAGGCGAGGACGGCGGCGTAGGCGTTGAGCCGGAAGCCCCGCGTCTCGCTGATCCCCTGCTTCGACATGGCCGCGACGTAGTTCTTGGTGGCCGTGTTCTCGTACGACGGCGGCAGGTAGCCCAGCGCCTCGTAGAGACCGTCCGAGGCTGTCCCGAGCGCGTCGGCGACCTTCTCCTTCTGCGTGCCGATGATGCCGATCGCGATGTTCGGCGCGTCCTTCTTGAGCTGCTTGATGAAGGCGGTCGAGTCGGTGCCCGGCAGCACGGTCAGGATGGCGTCGGTGCCGCCCGCGAGGACGGCCTGGACGTAGGGCGCCATGTCCGCGGCGCCGGTCGGCACGGGCACGTCGTTGAGGATCTTCTGACCGGCGGACGTGAGGCCCTGGTTGGCGAAGCCGCTGAACGCCCCGCCGCCGTCGATCTGGATGCGGGCCATGCTGATCTTCTTGAAGCCCTGCGCGGCCAGCGCGTTGGCCAGCGACGCGGTCTGGATCGGCGTGCTGCCGTCGAGGGGGAACTGCGCGATCTCCGTCAGGTCCGTGCCGGAGGTGACGGCACCGATGATCGGGATCTTCGCCTCCCGGAGGATCTTCTCGTGGCCCTTCTGCAGGGTGAGCTCGCCGACCACGGCCGACACCCCGAGGCTCTGGGCCTGGCGGGCGCAGTTGTCCGCGATGTTCGGGTCGTTGCCGGTCTTGCAGACGGTCATCTCGATCGGTCGTCCTTTGATGCCACCGTTCGCGTTCACCTGCGCCAGACCGGCGTTCGCGCCGTCGACGAGCTCGGGGGCGGCACCGGAACCGGTCTCGTCGTAGATCAGCATGACCTTCACCGGGTTGCCGGCCGATGAGGCGCCGCCCGGGGCGGCGGCGGGTGACTTGGTCTTGTCGTTGCTGCAGGCGGATAACGCGAGTGGCAGAACAAGCAGCGCCGCAGCGAGGCGGGTCCGCAGCGTCCTCATGGATGCCTCCATCAAGGCAAAGGGATTGGGGTGTGAGCTGATACTGACATCAGTTTCAGATAAAGGGAACAGGAGACCGCTCAGGCTTTCGCGGCCGTCTGCACCACCGGCGCGGCCGGCTCGTGGCGGACGTCGTCGGGGGTCAGCTTCCGCGTCCAGGCCGCGAACTCCAGCAGGATGCCGTCCGGGTCGAAGAAGTACAGCGAGCCGACGTAGACGCCGTCGTGCATGCGCCGCGCGATCGTGGACGGGCTGTCGTCATGGAACACGACGTGCCCGACCTCCACGCCCTTGGCCTGGAGCCGCTCGCGGTACTCGTCGAACTTGTCCACCGGGATCTGCAGGGCGACGTGGTTCATCGACGCGACGGCGCTGGCGATGTCACCGACCCCGGGCAGCGCACCGGGATGGGTCACCCCGGGCACCTTGTCCGGCGCACCCGGGAACCAGAAGAAGGCCAGGGCGTTGCCGCCGCCGCAGTCGAAGAAGAAGTGCTGCCCCATCCCGTTCGGCAGCTCGACCGTCTTGATCAACGGCATTCCGAGCACGTTGGTGTAGAAGTCCACCGTGCGGCGCATGTCGCTGCACACCAGCGCGAGGTGGTTGATGCCGCCGATCTCGAATTCTCGCTCGGCCATGATGCGCCCTCCAGGGTTCAGTTGATTGAGCCGATCCCGGCCCGGTCGGCCACCAGTTCCAGGTGCAGTGCCGCACCTCCGGCGAGCTGACCGTTGGTGTGGGCCCGCTTGAGATAGATGTGTGCGGGGTGCTCCCACGTGAAGCCGATGCCGCCGTACGTCTGGATCGCGCCCTCGGCGGCCGCCAGATAGGCGTCGGCGGCGGCGAGCTTCGCGACCGCGGCGGCCAGCGCCGAGTCCGGGGCGTCGGCATCCAACCGGCGCACCGCGTGGTCGACCGCCGCCACCGCCCCGTCGAGCTGACTCGACACGTCGGCCAGGCGGTGCTTGACCGCCTGGAACGAGCCGATGGGGCGGCCGAACTGCATGCGCTGCCGGGCGTGGTCCACGGCGCCCCGCAGCACGGCCCGGGCTCCGCCGATCGAGTCGGCCGCGACCAGCGCGGCGAGCTCCGACCGCAGCCGCTCGGCCTTCCACTCGCCGTCCCGGCCGAGCGGCGTCGGCACCGCCCCGTCGAACTCGACGTGCCACAGGACGCGCGACGGGTCGAGCGTCGGCAGCGGGCGCCGGACGACGCCGCGGGCATCGGCAGGCACCACGAACAGATCCGGGCCCGTCGCGATCACGAAGGTGTCGGCCGCTCCCCCCTCCAGCACGTAGGTCCGCCCGCCGTCGGCCGGCACGAGCGCGACCCGATGCCGGCCGCTGACCGCGCCCGCCAGGAGCCGGTCCCGTTCCGGGGACGCGGGCGCGGCACGCAGCGCCCGCAGGCCGAACATGTGGCCCAGCAACGGTGTGGCGGCCGGCACGGCGCCGCACTCCTCGATCGCCACCGCCAGGTCCTCGAGCCCGAGCTCGGCGACACCGAGGTCGAACAGCGCATCCCAGTTCCCGCCGGGTGTACAGCGGGCGGCCACGGCGGCCACCGAGGAGCGCCACTGGTCGCGCTCGGCGGCGCTGAGCTGACTCATGGCCGGCTCATGACCGCAGCGCGGCGGCGGCTCGGCTGTCGAGGTACTCGTCGATGCGCGAGATCCGCCCGCCGGTCACCGTCACCACCAGGCACGCGGGGATCTCGAGCTCGGTGCCGTTGGGCGCGGTCCCCCGCAGCACGTGCTGCTCCACGTAGCCGGTCGGCGTCGCGTGGCGCACCACGTCCTCGTAGCGCTTGTTGCCGACCTTGCGGTGCAGCCAGTTCAGCACCTTGAGGTTCTCGTCGACGCGCTGCTCGTGCTGATCGTCGTTGTGCCAGACCACCACGTCGGGCGTGTAGATCTCGTCGCGCAGGGCGTCGAGGTCGTTGGCGTCGATCGCCGTGGCCAGCCGCTCGGCCAGCGCGAGCGAGACATCCGCCGGGCTGGTTCGGTAGTCGCTCGTCGTCATCGAAACTCCTGAAGCGATGTCGGTTTCCGTCAGTTGTCGCGGTGCGTGGTCAGCGCACGATCTCCGACCACGGCGCCTGCTCCCGGTAGTCGCCGCGCAGCAGTCGCTTGGCGACCACCATCCGGTGCACCTCGTCCGGGCCGTCGTAGATGCGCGCGTAGCGGGCGTCGCGGTACATGCGCTCGAGCGGCGTGTCCTCGGTGACGCCCAGCGCGCCGTGCACCTGCAGCGCGCGGTCGACGACGTCGTGCAGCATCTGCGCGCCGAAGAACTTGATCAGGGAGATCTCGATCCGGGCGTCCTGGCCGGCGTCGATCTTCCGCGCCGCGTCCAGGGTCATCAGCCGGGCCGCCTGGATGTGCGCGGCCGACTCGGCGATGTAGCGCTGGACCTCGCCCTTCTCCGACAGCAGCGAGCCGTGCGCGAAGCGGGTCTTGACGCGGTCACACATCAGCTCGAAGGCGCGCTGGGCCTGCCCGAGCCAGCGCATGCTGTGGGTGATCCGGCCCGGCCCGAGCCGCGCCTGGGCCACGGCGAAGCCGCCGCCCCGGGGCCCCAGCAGGTTCTCGGCCGGCACCCGCACGTTGTCGTAACGGACCTCGCAGTGGTTGCCGCCGTAGTGGCCCATGGTCCGCACGACCCGCTCGATGTTGTAGCCGGGCGTGTCGGTGGGCACGAGGATCATCGAGAACTGCTGGTGCTTGGGCGCGTCCGGGTCCGTCTTGGCGAAGAGGGTGGTGTACATGGCGCGGTTGGCGCCGGAGGTGAACCACTTGTGCCCGTTGATCACCCACTCGTCGCCGTCGAGCACCGCGGTGGTCTGGATCAGCGTCGGGTCGGAGCCGGCGACCTCGGGCTCGGTCATGCCGATCGTCGGTCCGGTCACGCCCTCGAACAGCAGCGGGATCCACTGCTTCCGCTGGGCCTCGGTGCCGAACTCCAGCAGCATCAGACAGTCCTGAAAGGACAGTGTGCCGAGGGCCTCCGTTCCCCAGTACGAACGCCCGACGATCTCGTTGACCATGACGTAGTCCATGAACGGCAGACCGCCGCCGCCGATCGCGGCCGGGTGCCCGAGCGCCCAGACGCCCCGCTGCTTGGCCAGGCTCTTCAGCTCGGCCATCGCCTCGGCACTGCTCGCGTCGTTGCGATCCAGGACCGGCTCCCGCGGGATCAGCTCCTCGTCGACGAACCGCCGCACGTCGTGGCGCTGCTGGGCGAAGTCTCGGCTCGGCACGGACGCCACCTCCGAATTAGCTAATTCTAACATCAGTTTTAGTTTTACATCGACGCTGCCGCGCTGGTCAATGGCCGTAACGGTCAGCGCGGGATCTGCGCCCAGGGCGTGTCTCGGGGCAGGCCGGGCTCCTTGGGCAACCGCAGCAGGCGCTCCCCGATGATCGTGCGCATGACGTCCGACGTGCCGCCGGCGATCGTGTAGGCCTGCGACTGCAGCCAGGTCCAGACCGGGTCGTCCGCGGCCGGCCCGCCGGCCCGCACGGCGTCGGCGTCATAGACGAGCCCGGCCGGGCCGAGCAGCTCCAACGTGAAGCGGGCGATGCGCTGCTCCAGCAGGGCCCGGCGCAGCTTGAGACCGGAGGCGCCCGGCCCGGGCCCGCCTTCGGCCCGCGTCCGCTGATCCCGCAGCGCGGACAGGCGCAGCACCTCGGCCTCGACCCACAGCCGGGTCAGCTCGACCCGCCGGTCCGGGTCGGACCCGGTCCGGCGCCAGGTGTCGACCGCCAGGGCGATGGCCCCCGACCCACGCTCTCCGACCGACCCGCCGATCGCGGCCCGCTCGCTCGCGAGCATGGTGGTGGCGACCGCCCAGCCGCCCCCGACGTCGCCGAGCCGTGCGTCGTCGCCCAGCCGCACCCCGTCCAGGAAGACCTCGTTGAAGTGCGCACCCCCGGTCAGGTCGCGCAACGGCCGCACCTGCACGCCCGCGGCGCGCATGTCGATCAGGAACGCGGTCAGCCCGGCGTGCTTCGGGGCGCCCGGGTCGGTGCGGGTCAGGGCCAGCCCGAAGCGGGCGGTGTGCGCCAGCGACGTCCACGTCTTCTGCCCGTCGACGACCCAACCGGCGCCGTCCCGGCCGTCGCGCACGGCCCGCGTGGCCAGCCCGGCGATGTCCGACCCGGCGCCGGGCTCGGAGAACAGCTGACACCAGATGTGCTCGGCCGTGAAGATCGGCCGGAGCAGCGCCCGCTGGGCCGGCGTGCCGTGGGCCATCAGCGCCGGCGCGACCATGCCGATGCCCATGGGGTTGCGCTCCCAGGACTCCAGCCGGCCGGCCGCCGCGAGTAGGGCGTCCACCTCGGCCTGGCGGTCCGGGCCGAGACCCAGCCCACCGACCCCGGCGGGGTGGTGGACCCAGGCCAGTCCGGCGTCGAACTGGGCCCCCAGCGCCGCGGCCCGGTCGGCGCCGCCGGTGTCGCGGATGAAGCCGGCGACGCGCCGCCGGAGGTCGTCGTCGGTCACCGGATCAGCGTCTCCCGTCCGGCCCAGTACTGGTCCTTGAGCTTGCGCTTGTAGAGCTTGCCGGTGGGCAGCCGGGGCAGCTCGGTCACGAAGTCCACGGAGCGGGGGCACTTGTAGTGGGCGATCGACGCCCGGCAGAAGGCGATCAGCTCCGCGGCGGTCGCCGGCCCGGCATCCACACCGGGGGCGAGCTGCACGACCGCCTTGACCACCTCCCCCAGATCGTCGTCGGGGACGCCGATGACCGCGGCGTCGTACACCTTCTCGTGGGTGATCAGGAGGTTCTCCGTCTCCTGCGGGTAGATGTTGACCCCGCCAGAGATGATCATGAAGCTCTCCCGGTCGGTGAGGTACAGGTACGCCTCGTCGTCCAGGTAGCCGATGTCGCCGACCGAGCTGGCGCCGAGCTCGACGTCACGCGTCGCCGCCGTCTTGCCGGGGTCGTTGAAGTACTGGAAGCCGGCCGGCCCCCGGAACCACACCGTGCCGGTCACGCCGGGCGGGCACAGGCTCCCGTCCTCGGCCCGGATGAGCAGTTCGCCACTCGCGGCCCGGCCGACGGTGCCCGGGTGGTCGAGCCACTCCCGCGAGGTGCAGAACGTGTAGCCGATCCCCTCGCTGGCGGCGTAGAACTCGAGGATGATCGGGCCCCACCAGTCGATCATCTGGCGCTTCACCTGGGGCGGGCACGGGGCCGACGCGAGAATGACCGTGCGCAGCGACGAGACGTCGGCGCGGCGGCGGCGCTCCTCCGGCAGCTTCAGCAGGCGGGAGAACATCGTCGGGACCAGCTGCGAGTGCGTGACGCGGTGGGCGGCGACGAGGTCCAGGTACCGCTCCGCGTCGAACGACTCCATGATGACCGCCGTCCCGCCCGCCCGCAGCGTCATGGACACGCTGCCCTGCGGGGCCGAGTGGTACAGCGGAGCGGGCGACAGGTAGACGCTGGACCCGTCGAGCCCCCACCGCTGGCTCTGGACGCGTGACCCGAGGGGCTCCTCGGACGGGTGCGCGACCGCGAGCGCGTGGTAGATGCCCTTCGGGCGCCCGGTGGTGCCGGACGAGTAGAGCATGGCCATGCCCAGCTGTTCGTCCGGAATCGGATCCGCCGGCAGGCCGGCGACGGCCCCGTCGTAGGACTCGAACGGCGCCGGCGGGTCGGCGCAGTCGGCCATCAGCCACCGTTCGACGCGGGGACACCGCTCGGGCAGCTGCCGGGCGAGGTCGAGCTTGGCGGCCGACGTGACCACGATCCGGGCGGAGCTGTCGTTGATGATGTACGCGGCCTCGTCCGGGGACAGATAGTGGTTGATGCAGGTGTAGTAGAGGCCGCTGCGTTCGGCGGCCGCCTCGCTCTCCAGCAGGCGCGGGTTGTTCTCCATGAGCATCGCCACGTGGTCGCCGAAACGCAGGCCGCTGCGCCGGAAGAGCTGCGCCAACCGGTTCGCCTCCGACTCGTACTCACCGTAGGTGATCCGCGTGCCGGCCTCCGCCATGATGATCGCCACCCGGTCCGGACGGTCCTGCGCGATGTGTGCGGCGTACATCATCGGAGTGTGCCGCAGTCGTCGATTGTGTGCAATAGTGCAGACGAGCACCGCCGAAACGCCAGTTCTACGTGCTCCTGCCATCAGATTGTGCACATTCAGGGGAGCAGTCGTGACGAAGCACGGTTCTTCAGGTCCGTTGTCGGGCGTCCGGGTCCTCGAGCTCGGCAGCTTCATCGCGGGACCGTTCGCGGGTCAGCTGCTGGCCGACTACGGCGCCGAGGTGATCAAGATCGAGCCGCCCACCGGAGGCGACCCGATGCGCCGCTGGGGTGTCGTGCAGGACGGCCAGAGCCTCTGGTGGCCGGCCATCGCCCGGAACAAGAAGTCGGTCGCGCTGGATCTGCGCGACCCGGACGGCCAGGCCGTGCTGCGGGCCCTCGCCGCGCGCTGCGACGTCGTCCTGGAGAACTTCCGGCCAGGCACCCTCGACGGCTGGGGGCTGGGCTACCAGACCCTCGCCGACATCAATCCCGGCATCATCGTCGTACACGTCTCCGGGCTGGGGCAGACCGGCCCGCGGTCGCGCGAGGCGGGCTTCGGCAGCATCGGCGAGGCCATGGGCGGCATCCGGTTCACGACCGGTGACGCCGGGTCACGCCCGGCACGGACCGGCATCAGCCTCGGCGACTCCCTGGCGGCGCTGTTCGCCGTTGTGGGAACTTCCACAGCGCTGGTCGAGCGCGCGGCGAGCGGCCGCGGCCAGGAGGTCGACGTCGCCATCTACGAGGCGGTCGCGGCGCTCATGGAGTCGACGATGGCCGACTACGAGCGGGCCGGCATCCTGCGCACGCGAACGGGCAGTGTCCTGCCGGGTGTCGCACCCTCCAATGTGTACGGCACCGCCGACGGGGCCGACATCGCGATCGCGGGCAACGCCGACGCGGTCTACCGCCGGCTCTGCGACGCCATGGGCCGCCCGGAGCTGGCGACCGACCCGCGCTTCGACGGCCACGAGGCCCGGGGCCGCAACTCGGCGATCCTCGACGAGGAGATCGAGCGCTGGACCGTCTCGCTCCCCGCACCGGACCTGCTGCGGATACTCGCGGACAACGGCGTGCCGGCGGGAAAGATCTACACCGCGGCCGACATGGTCACCGACGCGCACTACGCCGCCCGGCAGATGGTGCTGCGGCCGGAGACCGACGGCGGCACCGCGGGGCCGATGGCCGGCATCGTCCCGAAGTTCAGCCGCACGCCGGGCGAGGTGTCCGCGGTGGGGCCGCGCCTGGGTGAGCACACCCGCGCCGTGCTCGATGAGCTGGCCGGGGTGGACGACAAGGCCTGGGACGACCTCCTGCAGCGCGGGATCGTGGCCCAGTGAGCCCGCGCCGGACGGCCGTCGTCACCGGGGCCGGGCGCGGCCTCGGCCGGGCCTACGCGTTGGCCCTGGCCGCGGGCGGCCACGCCGTCATCGTGAACGACCTCGGTGCCGACGACGGACCCGCCGGAGCGGTCGTCGCCGAGATCGAGGCCGCGGGCGGCACCGCCGTCCTGAGCCGGCACGACGTGACGGACTTCGCCGCCACCGCCGCGCTCGTCGGGCTCGCCGTCGACACGTTCGGCGGTCTCGACGTGGTGGTCGCCAACGCCGGCATCCTGCGCGACCGGACCCTGGCGTCGATGACCGAGACCGAGTGGGACGACGTCATCGCGGTGCACCTCAAGGGCACCTTCACCGTCGCCCATCACGCCGCCGCCCACTGGCGGGCAAGGGCCAAGGCGGGCGCGGACGTCGACGGCCGGCTGATCACCACGACCTCCGCCTCCGGCCTGTTCGGCAACATCGGTCAGTCGAACTACGCCGCGGCCAAGGCCGGCATCGCCGCGTTCACGCTCGTGGCGGCCCAGGAGCTGCGGCCGTACGGCGTGAGCGCCAACTGCGTGGCCCCGAGCGCCCTCACCCGCCTGACCGAGGCGCCGCTGCGCCGCTACGAGGGCGAGATCACCGACCGCCGGCGCGCGGACCTCGACCCGAACTGGGTGGCGCGCGTCGTCGCCTGGCTCTGCCGGCCGGACACGCGCGACGTCACCGGCCGCGTCTTCGACGTCCGCGGCCCGCAGGTCGGCATCGCCTCGGGCTGGCACCTCGAGCCGACCTTCACCCAGCCCGACGACCTCGACGAGCTCGACCGGGCCCTGCGGTCGGCCATCGCGGCCGCGCCGCCCGCCGCGGACATGGAAGGACAGCGTCATGACTGACGGACCATTGCGCGGTGTACGGGTCCTGGAGCTGCTCGGGATCGGCCCCGAGCCCTTCGCGGGCATGCTGCTGGCCGATCTGGGCGCCGACGTGCTCGCGCTGCGCCGCCCCGGTCAGGTGCCCGGCGGCGGCGGGCTGGAGCGGGGCCGGCCCGTGGCCGGCGTCAACCTGAAGGACGCCGAGACCGCGGACGTCGTGCGCGGACTGCTGCCCTCGGTGGATGTGCTCCTGGAGGGATACCGCCCGGGCGTCGCCGAGCGGCTCGGGCTCGGCCCGGAGAACTGCCACGCCATCAATCCGCGGCTCGTCTACGGCCGGATGACCGGATGGGGGCAGACCGGACCGCTGGCCGCCACGGCCGGGCACGACATCAACTACATCGCCGTCACCGGGGCCCTGCACGCCGCCGCGCGGGCCGGCCAGCCGCCGACGCCCCCGGCCAACCTCCTCGGCGACTTCGGCGGTGGCGGCATGTACCTCGTCACGGCGGTGCTGGCCGCGCTCGTCGAACGCGCGCGCACCGGCACCGGACGGGTGCTGGACGTGGCGATCACCGACGGCACCACCTACCTCGCGTCGATGCTGTACGGCATGCACCGCGACGGGCAGTGGCGGGACGAGGCCGGCACGAACCTGCTCGACACCGGCGCGCCCTACTACGACGTGTACGCCTGCGCCGACGGCCGCCACGTCGCGATCGGCGCCCTCGAACCCCAGTTCTTCACGGCGCTGGCCGACCTGCTCGGGCTCGGCCCGCAGCTGCGCGAGGATCGCGACGATCCGGCCCGCTGGCCCGCGCTGCGTGCGGCGATCGCCGCGGCGGTGCTCACCCGGACCCGCGACGAGTGGGCCGCCCTCGCCGCCGGCACCGACGCCTGCCTCGCGCCGGTGCTGACCCTCAGCGAGGCACCGCGGCACGGCCAGGCGGTGGCCCGCGCGGCCTTCGCCGACGGGATGCCCCGGCTTCCCCTCGGCCGCGCGGCGGCGACGGCGTCGGCCGCCGACGTCGTGCGGGCCTGGGGTGCGCCACCCGAACTGGCCGCCGCGGTCGCGCAGTGGCCGTCGACTCCAACTCGCTGACAAGGGGATCCACATGCATGACGCGGTGATCGTCGACATCGTCCGCTCCGCGTCGGGCCGCGGCAAGCCCGGCGGCGCGCTGTCCGGACTCCACCCCGTGGACCTGCTCGCCACCGTGCTGCGCGCGCTCGTCACCCGCACCGGGGTCGAGCCAGCGCTGATCGACGACGTCATCACCGGCTGCGTCGGCCAGGCCGCCGAGCAGGCGGCCAACATCGGGCGCAACGCCGTGCTGGCGGCGGGCTGGCCGCTCACCGTCCCGGGCACGACCGTCGACCGGGCCTGCGGCTCGGGCCAGCAGGCGATGCATTTCGCCGCCCAGGGCGTGATGGCCGGGGCGTACGACATCGTCGTGGCGTGCGGGGTCGAGTCGATGAGCCGGGTCCCGATGGGCACCGCGATGGTCGGCGGCGCCGACCCGTTCGGCCCGGGGGTGGCCGCGCGGCTGGCCGGGAACGGCCTCGTGTCGCAGGGCATCGCGGCCGAGCTGGTGACCGCCCGCTGGGGCCTCACCCGCGCGCAGCTGGACGCCTACGCCGCCCGTTCGCACGCGCTGGCCGCGAGGGCCGCCGACGCCGGGGCCTTCGCCGACGAGATCGTCCCGGTCGACGTGCCGGGCCGCGACGCCCCGCTGGCGCAGGACGAGACCATCCGCCCGGCGACCTCGCCGGCCGGCCTGGCCGGGCTCAAGCCCGCCTTCTACGACGCCGCCTCCGGCGAACGGTTCCCGCAGATCGGCTGGCACATCACCGCCGGCAACTCCTCGCCGCTGACCGACGGGGCGGCCGCCGCGCTGATCATGAGCGCGGCGCGGGCGGCCGAGCTCGGGCTGCGGCCCCGGGCGCGGTTCCACGCCTTCGCCCTGGCCGGCGACGATCCGGTCATGATGCTGACCGCGCCGATCCCGGCGACCCGCAAGGTGCTGGCCAAGGCCGGCCTGACCATCGACGACGTCGACGCCTACGAGGTGAACGAGGCGTTCGCGCCGGTCCCGCTCGCCTGGGCGGCCGATCTCGGGGCGGACCCGGAGCGGCTCAACCCGCGCGGTGGCGCGATCGCGCTCGGCCATCCCCTCGGCGGCTCCGGGGTGCGGCTCATGGCGACCCTGGTGAACCACCTCGAACAGACCGGCGGCCGATACGGGCTGCAGACCATGTGCGAGGCCGGCGGCCAGGCCAACGCCACCATCGTGGAACGGCTCTAGAACGGCACTTCGAACACCGCGGTGCCGGCGAGGTGGACCTCGCCGGTCTGCCGGGTCGCCTGGACCGCGACCGTGCAGACCGTGTGCGTCGCGGTCTCCTCGACGGCGGTGACCTCGCCGGTGTAGGTGATGACGTCGCCCGGCCACGCGATGGCGCGGAACTGCACCTCGAACCGGCGGACGTTGTCGGGGCCGAGACGGTCCGCGACGAACGCGGCCAGGACGCCGGCCTGCCGCATCCCGACGGCGAACACCGACGGGAACCCGGCGGCACGCGCGAACTCGGCGTCGTGATGGATCGGGTTCATGTCGCCGGATGCGCCCTGGTAGCGCACGAAGTCGGTGACGGTGAGCGGGCCCTGCACCAGCGGCGCCCCCAGGGGGCCCACCGCCGGGCGTGACACCGTCATTCGGCCGGCGCCGATGCCGTCGGGGCCTGCTCCGTCACGACGAGCGTGGCCCGGGCCTCGGCGACCAGCCGTCCGTCGGCGTCGCGGAACTCGGTGACGACGTCGGCGAACTCGAGCATGCCGCCGCGCCGGCCCTGCTTGGAATAGACGCGATCGATGCGCTGGCGGCCGTGCAGCACGGTGCCCGCCCGTGGTGGCGGTCCGTGGAACACGTACTGCTGGCCGCCGTGGAGGACCCGCGACAGATCCGGCGGCTCGTCACCCCACGGTGAACTGGCGTCCGTCGTCCAGAAGGCGCTCGACGCCAGGAAGGTGGGCGGTGAGATCGGGTCGTCGCCGGAGTACAGCGGATGGTCCGAGCCGACCGCCGCGGCAAATTCGCGGATCTTGCCCCGCTCGACCGTCATCGCGAACTCGGCACCCGACCGGCCCTCGAACTTCGACATCTGACCCATGCGCACATCGCCTCTTCCCACACGGTTGAGCCATGCAGCCATGCCGATTGTACACAATCCACCGACCGTGCGGCACCTCGTCGCGCCTACGGAAACCGCCCGGCGCGCAGCAGCTGGCCGGGCAGCTGCCGGCCGAGCACCTCGGTGATCCAGGCCGAGACGGACAGCAGCGCATCGAGGTCGACGCCGGTGCTCACGCCCTGGCCTTCGAGCAGGTAGACGAGGTCTTCGGTGGCGATGTTGCCGGTCGCGTCCGGCGCGAACGGGCAGCCGCCGATACCCGCGACGGAGCTGTCGAGCACGGACGCACCCGCCTCCAGTCCCGCGATCGCGTTGGCATAACCGGTGTTCCGGGTGTTGTGCAGGTGCAGCCCGAGGGGAATCCCGAGCCCGGCCGCACCGGTGAGCAGGCGGGTGACCTGCCGCGGCACCCCGACACCGATCGTGTCGGCGAAGATGAGCTCGTCCGCGCCGGTGGCCGCGGCCCGCTCCGCGATGGCCAGCACCCGTCCCGGGTCGACCACTCCTTCGAAGGGGCAGCCGAACGACGCGGCCAGCGTGATGCTGGCCCTTCGGCCGTCGGCGTGCGCCGCGGCGACGATCGCGGCGGCCTCGGCGAGCGACCGCTCAACGGCACGCCCCTGGTTGCGCTGGTTGAACGTTTCGGTCACGCAGAAGGCCATCCGGGCCTCCACGCACCGCGTCGCCGCCAGCCGTGCGTATCCGCGCTCGTTGAGCACCAGAGCGACATGGTCGACGCCGTCCACCGGCTGCACCGCGGCGCAGACCTCCTCCGCGCCGCTCATCCGCGGCACCCGGGCGGGATTGACGAAGCTGACCACTTCGACGCTCGTCAGCCCGGTGGCCGACAGCCGGTCGACGAACTCCGCGCGCACCCGGGGGCTCAGATGGTCCGGCTCGTTCTGCAGGCCGTCACGCGGGCCCACCTCACAGATTCTGACGGTCACGGTTCTCCCCTGATCACCAACGGCCGACGACCTCCCGCCATCACGCAGGTTTGTACACAATCTAAACCGGCACGGCACGCGGGCACAAGAATGCCGCAGGGTCATGGACGAGGCACGGCAGGTGACTGGACCGAACGCCGCCCTCGGGTCCGGTGGTGACACGGCTCCGCCGGGTACGGTGCTTCGGTGAGCGGATCGACGGCGGAGCCGGACCCGGCCCAGCGAACGCGGGCGATGCTGGTGCTCGCCGAGCCGGACCTCGGCGCCAGCGCGTTCCGGCTCGACGCGGCGCAGCGTGCGCTCGACGCGGGCTGGGCGGGCACCGGCGGCTGGTCATACCGTCTCGACCGGCGCACCGTCTCCTACTCCGACCGGCGGCGCGGCCGGTCCGTGTACTGGCAGCAGGGCCTACTCCCCGAACCGGCGGCGGTCTCCGGCTGGATCGCCCGGTCGCTCGCCGGCGACCTGTCGCTGCCGGCACGGCAAGGGTGGCACCTGGAACCCGACGAGCTCATGACGGCGCTCCGGACGCACGACTCCCCCACACTCGCCGACCCGGAAGTGCCGACCCGCACGTCCCCTGTACCGCTCGGCAGCCTCGACCGGATCCTGCAGCGCGGCTTCGACCGCACACTGCCGCCCCCGCCACGGGTCGGCGACGACGTCTACGTGCCGTCGCGGTTCTGGCGCGACCTCGCCCCCGGCGCCGAGCTCCACGGCGGCCTCACCCAGATCGTCGAGGTCCGGGAACGCCCCGGCGAGCTGGACTGGTACGAGGTGACCATCGCCGTCGGCGAATGGGAGGAGAACTTCGACTGGGACTGGCTCGCGGGGAAGCAGGCCGAGTTCCGCCAGCAGTACGGCGACGCCCGCGCCACCCTGGAGGGGTGGTAGCTCGGCACACGGCTGGATCGCGAGGAGAATGACGGCAAGGATTCCGGAGGAGTGGTGATGCGGCGGTTCGAGGGCAAGGTCGCGCTCGTCACGGCGGCGGCACAGGGCATCGGGCGGGCCGTCGTCCGGCGGATCGCCGCCGAGGGCGGTGCGGTGGTCGTCACCGACCTGCAGGAGGACGCGGTCGCAGCACTGGCCGAGGAGATCGGCGCGGAGCACGCGCTCGGCGTCAGGGTCGACGTCACCTCACGCGCCGACGTCGACGCCGCGGTCGCCGCGACGGTCGAGCGGTTCGGCCGGCTCGACCTGGTGGTGAACAACGCGGGCGGCTGCATCGTCACCTCGATGCCCGAGGACACCTCGGCCGAGGACTGGCACCGCCAGCTCGACCTCACCCTCGTCGGCGCCTCCCGTTGCATCCAGGCGGCCATCCCGCACCTGGTGAAGACCCGCGGCAACGTCGTCACGATCAGCTCGGTCAACGCCATCGCGGCCTTCGGCAACTTGGAGTACGCCGCTGCCAAGGCCGGCCAGATCGCGATGTCGCAGAACTACGCCGCCCGGTACGGCCCGCTCGGCGTGCGCTTCAACGTCGTCGCCCCCGGCACCATCCGGACACCGAACTGGGACGACCAGCCGGGCGCACTGGAGCAGCTCGCGCCGATGTACCCGCTCGGCCGCGTCGGCGAACCGGAGGACGTCGCCGCGGCGGTCGCGTTCCTCGGCTCCGACGACGCCGCCTGGATCACCGGCCACACCCTTCCCGTCGAGGGCGGCGTGCTGACCGGCCCCAACCCGATCAACCTGAGCCCACCCGACACCCTCCACCAAGGTGTCACGCGTGCTGTGTCACGTTGATGACCGTGCCGTTCGGGTCCCGGACGAAGAAGCGCCGCAGACCCCACTCCTCGTCCGTGAGGGGATAGACGATCTCGGCTCCGGCCTCGACAGCGCGGCTGAACACCGCGTCGACGTCGTCGACCTCGATGGAGATGTCGGGGTGCACGCCGGCCTTGACGTCCAAGCTCATGACGCTGAGCTGCACCTCACGACGGTCCGTCCCGAAGAACAGGATCCAGTCGAGACCTGCCTGCTCCTGCAGCCCGACCACCGTCGTGTAGAAGGCCCGACTCTCATCGAAGCGATCGGATCGGATGTTGGGCTTGATCCGCCTGACAGCCATGACCCGAGTCTATGGCGTGACGAATGAGCAGGCACCGGCGTGTCAGCGCCCAGGAAGGCTTGGCCCGGGTCCGGAATCGTCGCCGGTTGGGCCCTTCCAGCGGTACAGGTGTTCGGGGCGACCGGTGGCGCCGTAGCGGAGGCTCATCAATGCCAGCCCGTCCTGCTCGAGAGCGGCCAGGTAGCGTTGCGTGGTGGCTCGCGCGATGCCGAGTTCGGCTGCGATCTCCGCGGCGGTTCGCGCCGTGTGGGGCAGCACCTGGAGGCGTTCCGCGACGAGCCGGGCGGTGACGCTTGAGTGTCCCTTCGGTGTGACCGCCCGGTCGCCGGAGTGCAGGTGGCGTCGGCAGCGGTCAATGTCTTCCTGGTTGAACGTGCCGCCGGACGACATGGCGAGCGCCGTGCGGTAGCGGCTGTACGCGGTGAGGCGGTCGACCAGTTGTTCGGCCGTGAACGGCTTGAGGAGATAGTTCAATGCGCCGTGTGCGAACGCTTTGCGGACGGCGGCCGCATCGGACATCGCCGTCAGCATGATGGTGTCGACGTCGGTCTCGGCCAGCACCGTGAGGCCCGAGTCGTCGGGCAGGTAGGTGTCGAGCAGCATCAGGTCAGGTTGCTCATGGGCGAGCATCCGGCGGGCGTCGGCCGCCGTCAGGGCCGTGCCGACGACCTGGAATCCGGGCACCCGGTCGGTGTAGCTCACGTGGACCTTCGCGACCCGGAAGTCGTCCTCCACCACCAGGACTCGGATCATCAGTCGACCTCCGCTGTTCGGTCAGCGGGTGTGCGACAGGACCACATCTCCGGCTGAACCAGCCACGCCTCGCCGCTGAGTTCGTGAACCGCGCGTCGGCTGCAGCGGGCCCAGATTAGGTTTGCACGTCGCGTCGTGTCAATCGCGGCACCCGTCATGCAGGCACGACGGGCGACGCAGGGACCGGACCCCGGACCGCCTGCCACCCGTGCACCGCCGCGAGCAAAACGCGCGAAACCTCCAGAACGTCAATTGCCTTCGCAACAACGGCAAGGCTGGAAGCCAGCTGGCCGGCTCCCTAACCTCCTCGCAACACCCGGTGAAACACCCCTGAAATCGCCGGGCAACACAAGGAGGAGACGTGACCCAACCCGTGATCGAGTTGAGGGAGGCCACCAAGCGCTTCCGCGGCTCGACCGGAATCATGACAGCGGTTCAGAACCTCACCATGACCATTCGTCCCGGCGAATTCGTGGCGGTGGTCGGCCCGACCGGTTGCGGCAAATCCACCACGCTGTCATTGGTTTCGGGCCTCGAACCGGCGTCTTCCGGCGAGGTTCTGGTGGGCGGCAAGCCGGTGCAAGGAATCCCGGCGGGCATCGGCTACATGTTCCAGCAGGACGCGATCATGCCGTGGAAGAACGTGCTGGACAACGTCGCCGCCGGACCGCGTTTCCGTGGCGTGCGCAAGGCTGACGCGCGTGCCGTCGCGACGACCTGGGTCGAGCGGGTCGGCCTCGCCGGATTCGAGTCCTACTACCCCCATCAGCTTTCCGGTGGCATGCGCAAGCGGGTAGCGCTCGCGCAGACGCTCGTCAACGAACCGAAGATCATTCTGATGGACGAGCCGTTCAGCGCGCTGGACGTACAGACGCGCAGCCTGATGCAGGACGAGCTGCTGCGACTGTGGGCCGGCACCGGCGCGGCCGTGATCTTCGTGACGCACGACCTCGAGGAGGCGATCGCACTCGCCGACCGGGTCGTCGTGCTGACCGCCGTCCCGGCGACCATCAAGGCCGACTTCGTGATCGATCTTCCTCGACCCCGTGACGTCGAGGAGATCCGTCTCACCACGGCGTTCCTCGACATCTACCGCGAGATCTGGGACTGCCTGCGCGAAGAGGTCGCCCGAGCGAGAAGGGGAGCGACGCTCAATGCTGCCTGACACCGACGTACCGCGGCACCCGACGCGGGCGCCGTCCGCAGACGCCGAACGCGCGGCGGTCGCGGCCGCGCGCAGATCACGGCACCGCCATCTCGCACTGGTCTGGGGCGTCCGGATCCTGCTGGTCACGGTCGGCCTGTCGGCGTGGGAGCTCGCCGCGCGCTACTGGGTCGACTTCGACGGGCGGACCCACTTCAGCAAGCCGCTGGACTGGAAGGACCACGCCCAACGCTGGGGCATCGACCAGTTCTTCTACTCCCAGCCCTCGCAGATCTGGCAACGCCTGCACGACTGGTTCACCGTCGGGCCGAGCAGCGGCCCGATCTGGGAGCACATCGGCGTCACCCTCTGGGAGGCGACGTCGGGCTTCGTCATCGGTTCGATCGCCGGCGTCGTGCTCGGCATCCTGCTCGGCCGGGCCCGCTTCGCCGCGGAGGTGCTCGCCCCGTTCATCAAGGCCGCCAACGCCATTCCGCGGATCGTGCTCGCGTCGCTGTTCGTCATCTGGTTCGGCCTCGGCCTGTCCTCCAAGATCGCCACCGCCGTGGTCCTCGTCTTCTTCGCGGTCTTCTTCAACGCGTTTCAAGGCGCCCGCGAGGTGGACCGCAACCTGGTCAACAACGCCCGCATCCTGGGGGCGAGCCGGACGAAGGTGCTCACCTCCATCGTCATCCCGAGCGCCACATCCTGGATCCTGGCCTCGCTGCACGTCGCCTTCGGCTTCGCGCTGATCGGCGCGGTCGTCGGTGAGGTCATCGGCGCCAAGCGCGGCCTCGGCCTGCTCATCGCCCACTCCCAGGGCACCTTCGACGCGGCCGGGATCTACGCCGGAATGATCATCATCACGGTCGTCGCCCTCGGCGCGGAGTGGCTGCTCACCGCGCTCGAGAAACGCCTGCTCCGCTGGCGCCCGCCTTCGGCGAGCGAAGCCAGCCATGTCTAGCGACCATCCACAAAGGAGTGACTGGAACATGCGGAAGTTCTTGACAACCATCCTCGCCGTCGGCCTGTCGGCCGGGCTGGCGGCCTGCAGCACGGCCGAAAAGCCGACCGCCCCGAAGACCGAAGGTCCGCTGGCGAAGGTCCGGATCGGCGTCGGCGGCATCAACAAGGTCATCTACCTGCCCGCGATGCTCACCGAACGGTTGGGCTACTTCGCCGCCGAGGGCCTGGAGGTCGAGCTCTCCGACGAGCAGAACGGCGTCAACCAGGAGAACGAGATGCTGGCCGGACACCTTGACGGGGTGGTCGGGTTCATGGACCACGCCTACACCCTGCAGCTCAAGGGCAAGTGCGTCCGCAGCGTCGTACAGTTCGCCAACACGCCGCTGGAGAAGGTCATGCTGTCGTCGAAGGACGCGGCGACGGTGAAGACGATGGCGGACCTGAAGGGCAAGAAGGTCGGGTTCACCAGCAAAGGCTCCTCCACCAACGCCCTGATCAACTCGCTGATGGCGAAGGCGGGTGTCAAGGAGGGCGACTTCGTCGGCGTCGCGGCCGGCGCCGGCTCCACGTTCGTCGCCGCGATCGAGAACGGCGGCATCAACGCGGGCATGACGACGCCACCCACGTCGACCACCCTGCTGAGCAAGGGCACCGCGACGACCCTGGTCGACCTGTCCACTGTGGACAGCACGAGGAAGGCGCTCGGCGGGCTCTACCCGGCCAGCTCCCTCTACATGCCGTGCGACTGGGTGGCGGCCCACCCGCGGGAGTCCCAGAAGCTGGCCAACGCCTTCGTCAAGACCCTGCGGTTCATCGCGGGCAACTCGGCGGAGGACATCGCCGCCAAGATGCCGGCCGACTACGCGGGAGGCAACCCGCAGCTGTACGCGGCGTCGATCAAGGAGACCAAGGACGGGTTCACCACCGACGGCGTCATCGACCCCGACGGCGCCCGCAACGTCATCGACGTCCTCGCCGCCGGCATCCCCGAGGTCGCCAGCGGCAAGGCGTCCATCGACGTGGCGAAGGGGTACACGACCGAGTTCGTGACCAAGGTCCCGAAGGCGTGACCGGTCGTTCAGCGACCTGATCCGGAGCGACAGCTCCACGGTCGGCGGGTCCCGCGCCACTGCGGACCCGCCGACCTGTCACGATGAGTCCTGGTCGGCTCCCGTGTCGGCGGCCAGCACGGCCGGCAGGCGTGCGGCGAACACGGCGCCCTCGCCGTCGCCGCCGGGCTGGGCCAACCACACCGCGCCACCGAGCGCGTGCACCGACTGCTGGACGATGGCCAGCCCGAGCCCCCGACTGTCGCCGGCCCGCGTCGACACGCCCTGCTCGAACATGCGGTCCACCATCGACGACGCGATGCCGTCACCGGAGTCGGCGACGCTCACGTGCAGGGTGTCCTGTTCGCCCGCGAGCACGATCTCCACCCAGGCCGGGCGCGTCGCACCCAGGCGTGCGGCGTCGATCGCGTTGTCGAGCAGATTGCCCAGAATGGTGATCACCTCGACCGGGGCCGTCACCCGCCGGGCCACCCAGCTGCCCTCGCTGATGTCCAGGGCCACGCCCTTCTCCGCGGCGAGGGCCCGCTTCGCCGCCAGGAACGCCCGCAGGTACGGGTCCAGGATCGCCTGGTCGTCCGCGTCCGTCATGACCACCGACGAGGCCGACACCATGTGGAGATACTCCACCGCCTCCACGTGGTGCCCGGTCTCGAGCAGACCGGCGATCAGGTGCAGCCGGTTGGAGAACTCGTGCCGCTGCGCCCGCAGGCCCTCCGTCAGTGTCCGGACGGCGTCGAGCTCGCTGACCAGCTTCTCGAAGTCGGTGCGATCACGCAACGTGAGCACCCGGCCGAGACTTCGCCCTTCGCGCCAGACCTGCCTGCGGGTGGCGACCAGCACCCGATCGCCGGCGACGGTGACGAGGTTGTCCGCATCGCCGTCGTCGGACAGTGCCGATCGGACACCGACGGGTAGGTCGATGTCGGCCAGCGTGGCACCCACCGGCGAGTGGATGCCCAGCAGCCGTTCGGCCTCCCCGTTGTAGACGGAGATGCGGCCGGCGGCGTCCACCGCGAGCATCCCCTCTCCGATGCCGTGCAGCACGGCCTCCCGTTCCTGCAGGAGCTCGGCGAGCTCATGGGGCTCCAGGCCGAGCGTCAGCCGCCGCAGCCGCCGCGTCAACAGCGCCGCCCCCGCCACGCCGAGTGCCAGCGCCGCCAGGGTGTACAGGCCTGCCACCGCCACGATCCCCCGCCAGCGGGTCTGGATGTCGTCCAGGTCGATGCCGACGCTGACGATGCCGATCACCTGACCGGTCTGATCGCGCAGTGGCACCTTGGCCCTGGCGGAGTCGCCGAGCGTGCCCCGCTGGACGGTCACCACGTCGCGCCCGGCCAGCGCCTCAGACGGATCGGTGCTCACCCGGTGCCCGACCTCGCCCGGGATCGGGTGCGACAGGCGGATGCCGTCCTTGTCGGTGACGACGACAAAGAGCACGTCGGTGCTGAGGCGCACCGACTCTGCCCGCGCCTGGACCACGCCGTCCGGATCGTGCCGGCCGGTGCGAGGGTCGACCCGGCTCGCGGCCTCCACGATGTCCGGGTCCGTGGCGACGGAATGCGCGACAGCGCGGGCTCGCTCGCCGTACTGCGCGGTCAGCTCACCGTCCAGCAGCCAGCCGAAGACGAACAGCCCGACACTCACCACAAGCGTGATCACGACGACCTGCAACAGCAGCGTCTGGCGCGCGAAACTCAACCGCGGGCGAAGCATGCCACGACGGTACGGCGCTACCCGATCGCCTGACAGGGCAGATCGGCGCCACCGCCCTCGTACTCAGGCCCACCTGGCGAATCGCTATCAGGACCCGGTCCGGGCACCACCTCTCTTCAGCGAACTTTTCAGGACGGCAGGCCTACGTTTCCACGGCATTTACGTGCTCACCAGGCCGCTCGGGGCGTCGCTCGGCGATCTGCTCACCCAGGACAAGGACCTCGGCGGGCTGGCCCTCGGCGCGAGCGTCACCAGTCTGCTGTTCCTGGCGGCCATCCTCGTGCTCGTCGTCCGCGAGCAGATCCTGGTCGGCCGCCACGGAGTCGCCGAGAAGAACGCCGGACCGAGCGGCGGCCGCGGCCAGGACCACGCCTGGGCCGGTGTCTGCGCCCTGGCGGTCGTCGTGGCCGGGTTCGGGCTCAGCCTGGTGCAGGGATCGTCGCCGGGCACGGACCCGCAGGCCGATGCCGCCCAGACCACGGCCACCGGGGCGAGCGCGTCCGCCACGGTGGCCCAACTGGTACACCCGACGACCAAGCTCGGCAACCTCAGCAAGTTCGCGGCAATCGTCTCCGACGTCCAGGACAAGGTCACCTCGAACGACCTCGCGGGCGCGAAGACCCGCGTCAAGGACCTCGAGGTGGCTTGGGACAACGCCGAGGCCGGGATCAAGCCCCGAGACGCCACCAGGTGGCACGAGGTCGACGACCGGATCGACGCCGTGCTCACCGCCCTGCGCTCGGCGCATCCCACCCAGGCCGCCTGCGCACCGGCGGTGGCCGACTTGATGAAGACGCTGAACACCTTCGACGGGGTCTGACGGGGCAGCCGTCTGCCGACTGCGGGTCCGCACCGGACTGGTGCGGACCCGCTCGTGCACGACCGGCCGGTCACGCTCGAGGCTCCCGGGACGCTGGAACCCTGGACCTGCTGCGTTCGGCCAGGGTCTCTGGCCCCGATCTCGCCCGGAGAACCGCCACGGTGCCCGGCGGACCGCACCAGGGCCGCGATCGATCCTGGCGCCCCGCGGCATCCGGGGTCCGGGCCCGGGCGGCAAGCGGTCAGTCGCCGCGGATCATGGTCAGATCCGGGCGCCGGGTGGCGAGCACCAGGGCGGTCACCGCCAGCGCGGCGGCGCCCAGGATCGTCAGTGCGACCGCCACGAGATAGCCCACCGGCAGCGCCAGCCGGTCCGGTGGCGGGTCGAAGACCCCGCTGAGGATGGCGACGAGCACCCGGGCCATCCCGGTCCCGCCCGCCGCACCGAGTGCCAGCGCCGGGAGGGTGACGACGCAGGCCTCCGCCGCCACGAACCCGGCGATGCGCCGCGGTCGGGCACGGAGCACACCGAGAATGGTGAAGGTGCGGCGGCGCTCGGCCAGGTCGACGAAGAGCACCAGCCCGGCCGCGGCCACGGCGAGGGCCAGCGCGAAGCCGAGCTCGATGCGGGTCAGCCCGGTGAGGTCGACGCCCGTGAGGCTGGAGCCGACGGTGGCGCGGGCGGCTGTGATGTCGGTGATGACCGGCCCGGTGCCGAGCCGCTCGCGCAGCGCCGTGGCCACCGCGGCCGGGTCGGTGCCGTTGGTGTCGACGAGGTGGGTGCTCGGGCCGGTGCCGCCCTGGGCGGCGACGTAGTCGGCGTTGGCGACCAGGAAGCTGTCCGTCGGGGCCGTCGGGAACTCGTTGACGACGCCGAGGAAATGGAAGACGACAGGGGTCTGGGTGCCGGTGCCCGAGTCCGTGACGCGCAGGGTGAGGCGGTCGCCGGGCTGGAGCTGGAAGTCGACGAGGCGTCGGCGCGGTAGGTCGTCAGGAGCACCTGGCCCGCGGTCCGCTGCACCGTCGAGGACTGACCGGCGACCGCCTCGGGCGCGGCCGGGCGGGTGCCGAGGGTGACGGTGATGGTGTTGAGCTTGTCGGTGAACGTGACGGTGCCGCCGGACTCGGCCCGCGCCCAGCCCTCCGGCACCTTGAGCGCGTACTCGCCGCCCGCCGGCCGGTACTCGACGAACGCCTGGTTGTCGGGGATGTCGCCGGCTCCCCCGGCGTCCGGCGCGGCGCCCGAGCCGCAGCCGGCGAGCCCCAGGATCGCCACCGCCATCAGGGCCGTGAGCGGGCCGTTGATTCGCATGCCGGGACCGTAGGCTCCGCAGCCTGAAGACCGGCTGAATGAGGACGGTTCGGCGTTCCTCCAGCTCCGCTTCAGGCGGCACGACCCCGTCCGTCCGCGAGGTCGTGCCGCCGGTGTACAGCCGTTGCGGCCGTAGGAACGCGCCCCCGCTCAGGCGGGCGGGGTGTAGGCCGGGAGGTTGGCCGCCACCAGGTGCTGCTCGAAGCTGAAGACGTTCGGGTCGCGGGCGTCGATGGTGGCGCTCACCCAGTGGTTCTGGGCCTCGCCGAAGGTGGTGACCCTGGTGAAGTTCTCCACCACGTTCGGTCCCGCCAGACCGGCCGCGTTCGTCGTCGCATAGTCGGTGAGGGGCTTGTCCGTCTCGAAGCTGTGGCTGTCGCCGTTGACCAGGACCACCCGGCCGTTGAAGGTCGTGGTCTGCAGGAACAGTTCCCTCTTGGTGTCCGCGTAGTGGGTCAGCACCGCGGTCGGGTCCCACATGTCGGCCTGCGTGATGATCATGATGCCCTTGCTGCGGGCGGCCTTGGCGGCCGCGAAACCGGCGCGCAGCCACTCGAGGTTCGCGGCGTTGCGGGCCGCGTACTCGGCCTGCCCCTGCTCGGCCGGGCCGTTCTTGCCGCCGTCGGCGAAGTTGTTGTCACTGCCGGGGATGTTGACGGTGATGAACGTGACCGG
This sequence comes from Dactylosporangium sp. NPDC050588, assembly GCF_040654975.1. Lineage (NCBI taxonomy): Bacteria > Bacillati > Actinomycetota > Actinomycetes > Micromonosporales > Micromonosporaceae > Dactylosporangium > Dactylosporangium sp. NPDC050588. Next base: position 80,414 of record NZ_JBFAJA010000057.1, read on the forward strand.
GCCGCGCGTCCAACGGGCGTTCTCCGGGTAGGCAGCGCTCTGCTGGATCACGCTCATCGGGCGCCGGCCCTGGCTGAGGTTCGTGGCGAAGAAGATCGAGCGCAGGTACGCGAGCCGGTCGCTGGAGTCCGACACCAGGCCGCCGACGGTGCTCGGGCGGTCGCAGTCGGTCCACTCGTTGTCGCCGGGGGTGTAGACCACCGGCGCCTGGAACTGCCCGAAGAGACCCTTCGCGGACTTGTACACGTCCGGGTGGGCCGCGTCGGCGACCGCCTTGTCCGGAGTCGGGTTGGCCGGGTTGGTCGGGTGCGGGTCGGCGTAGCAGGGCTCGCTGCCGTTCTTGATGTCGCCGTCGAAGACCGAGAAGGCGAGGTGGCTCGCGTTCATGTCGGCGACGACGTTGCCGATGTGGGACCGGCCGTAGTCGCCGTACGGCATGTCGCCGAACAGGCCCACGTCGAACGTGTCGCCGCGGCCGCGGTCGTCGTGGCCGCCGCCGGCGATCGCCGGCGATGGGTCGCCGCCCGTCAGGACCACGCCCAGGATCAGGGCTGCGCCGGCCGCGGTCAGGCCGAGGGACAGGTTGGTACGCATCGCGACTCCTCCGGGAACGATCTGCCCACGGAGTGTGGTCCGCCTCGGTTACGCCCCGGCGGCACCCGACCAATGCTCCTACAACTTGTAGGTGAACGGCGGGCGGTCCCTGTGGTTACGAGACCAGGCCGCGGCGGAACGCCTCGGCGACCGCGCCGGCACGGTCGCGTACCCCGAGCTTGTCGTAGATGTGCAGCAGGTGGGTCTTGATGCTCGCCTCGCTGATGAGCAGGCCGGCGGCCGCCTCGCGGTTGCTGGCGCCGTCGGCGATGAGCTTGAGCACCTGCAGCTCGCGCTGGCTCAGCGTGCCAGACACCGGGCGGCGGACCCGGCCCATCAGCCGCCCGGCCACCGCCGGCGCCAGCACCGACTCGCCCCGCGCGGCGGAGCGCACCGCGCGCAGCAGGTCCTCCACGGGGGCGTCCTTCAACAGGTACCCGGTGGCGCCGGCCTCGATGGCGGGCAGCACGTCGTGGTCGGTGTCGAACGTGGTCAGCACCAGCACCCGGACCTCCGGTGCCCGCTGCCGCAGCCGCCGGATCGCCTCGGCGCCGTCCAGCACCGGCATGCGCAGGTCCATGAGCACGACGTCCGGCCGCAGCTCGACGGCCCGCTCGACCGCCGCGGCGCCGTCGCCGGCGACGCCGACGACCTCGAACTCGGCGGTGCCGGCGAACGCGCCCCGCAGCCCGTCGCGCACGATCGGATGGTCGTCGACGATGAGCAGGCGGATGGGCGCGGTCACGTCGGTCTCGTTTCCGGGGTCAGGGCCGGCACGGTGACGTTGAGGGTGGTGCCGTCGCCGGGTTCGCTTTCGATGGTGAGGGTGCCCTGCACGCGCTCCGCCCGCTGGCGCACACCGTGCAGGCCGAAGCCGCTGCCGTCCGCGCCGCCGCCGGGTGGCACCGCCGCCGGGTCGAAGCCGGCGCCGTCGTCGCGCACGTCGAGCATCACCACGTCGTCAAGATAGGACAGCGTGACGGCCACCCGGGCGGCGCCGGCGTGCTTGGCCACGTTGGCCAGCGCCTCCTGCGCGGCGCGGAACAGCGTGACCTCGATCTCGGTGTGCAGCGTGCGCGCCTCTCCGGTGGTCTCCAGCTGCACCGGCACGCCCGAGGTCCGCGACCATCGCGCGGCGAGGTCGGCGACGGCGTCGGGCAGCCGGACGTCCTCCAGCTCCTGCGGGCCGAGCGCGGCGACCGAGCGGCGGGCCGCGGCCAGGCTCTCCCGGGCCAGCGTGTGGACCTGGTCGACGTGGTGGCGCCACAGCCGCGGGTCGTCGCGGACCCGCTCGGCGGCCTGCAGCTGCGTGATGATGCCGGTCAGCCCCTGGGCGAGGGTGTCGTGGATCTCGTGGGCCATCCGCTGCCGCTCGTGGTGGATGCCGGCCTCCCGGGCCTGCTCGAGCAGCTGCGCGTGCAGGCCCGCGTTCTCGGCGAGCGCGGTCCGCAGCTGCGCGACCGCCCGGTGACGCTGCTCGGTCTCGTCGCTGAAGCGGTACCCGAGATAGCCGAACCAGCCGATGAGGAACGTCTGCAGGGCCACGATCAGCACCACCATCGTGGCCCACTCCGGGGTGTCGGGCACGCCGCCCGGCAGCACGTTGACCAGGCAGGAGGTCAGGAAGATGCTGACGAACGCCCACCGCGGCGGCAGCACCTCGTAGGCCTGCACGAAGCCGATGGTGCCGAAGACGAAGAAGGCCGGCTGCCAGGACATCAGTACCGCCGCCAGGGCCAGCTGCCCGCCGACGTACAGCAGCATCGGGCCGGTCCGCTGCGTCCACGACGGCGGGCGCAGGGTGTACATACCCAGCGCCCAGGCGGCGGTCACCGCGACCAGGGCCACGGTGACCAGCCGATCGCCTGCGCTCTGGCCCGGGCTCAGCAGGACCAGCACCGCCGACACGCCGAGCAGGATGTACGGCAGGGGCACCAGGAGCCGCCGCAGGCGCAGCCGCGACTCCGACGTCTCGGGCAGCTCGGCCAGCACACTCGTCATGCCCCTACCCCACCGTAGATTCACTCCCAGCGGAAGCATCGGATCGCGAGCAGCGCGGCGAGCACCGCGTAGGCGGCCAGCACCGCGATGGCCTGGCCGGACGGCCAGCCGCCGTCCGTGGTGTCGCGCAGCCCCTGCACCGCCGCGCCGAGCGGGGTGAAGTCGCTGACGCGCACCAGCTTGTCCGGCATCACCTCGCGCGGCACCCACAGGCCGGCGAAGAACATCAGCGGGAAGAACAGCGCGGTGCCGATGCCGCTCGCCGCACGGCTGGAGGGCGTCACCGCGCCGACGAGCAGGCCCAGCCCGAACATCGCCGCCGCGGTGAGCAGGAACACCAACCCGAGCCCGAGGACCTGTCCCGGCGGGCGCACGTCGAAGGCGAGGCCGGCCACCACGTACAGCACCAGCAGCGTGGCGACGGCGAGCAGCGCCTGCACCGCGACCTGGGCGGCGAGCACCCGCCCCGGGCCGACCGGCGTCGTGGCCAGCCGGCGCAGCACGCCCTTCTCCCGGTACTGCCCGAGGAACAGCGGCGTCACGAACAGCGCCATGGCGGCCAGGCCCATGATCGCGATGATCGGCACGTACAGGTCGATGACGCGCAGCCCGTCCAGCGCCGGATCCGCTCGGCGGAACGGCGGAACGCTGCCCAATGCCACGAGGAGCACCACGGGGAACGCGGTGCACCAGATGTAGGCACTCGGTTCGCGCAGGAACAACCGCAGCTCTGCCGTGGTCATTCGGTACAGTGCTGACACCTCAGGCTCCCTGCTCGTCCGGTTGCGTCTCGGCCCGGCGCCCGGTCAGCGCCAGGAATGCGTCGTCCAGGCCGGACTGCTCCACCCGCAGGTCGGCGGCGATGATCTGGTTGCGGGCCAGCACGGCGGTCACGGCGTGCACCAGGTTGCCGGTGCCGGTCACGATCACCTGCGGGCCCTGCCGGGTCACGCCGGTGACCTCGGGCAGCTCGGTGAGCAGCCGGTCGTCCAGCGGGCTCGCCGGGCGGAACCGCATCCGCTGCGGCGCGTCGACCTTGGCGACGAGCCCGGCCGGGGAGTCGAGCGCGACGACCCGGCCGGCGTCGATGAGCGCCACCCGGTCGCAGAGCCGCTCGGCCTCGTCCATGAGGTGGGTGACGAGCACGACGGTCACGCCGCGCGAGCGGACCTGCTCGACCACGTCCCAGGCGTCGCGGCGGGCCTGCGGGTCCAGGCCCGTGGTCAGCTCGTCGAGCACCGCCACCCGCGGGTTGCCGACGAGCGCGAGCGCGATCGACACCCGCTGCTTCTGCCCGCCGGACAGCTTGCCGAAGCGGGTGCGTCGCTGCTCGGACAGGCCCAGGTCGGACAGCAGCGCCTCCCAGTCGGCCGGGTCGCGGTAGAAGCTCGAGTACAGCCGTAGCGCCTCGGCGACGGTGATCCGGTCGGGCAGGTGACTCTCCTGCAACTGCATGCCCAGCTGGTGCCGCAGCTCGCCCCCGTGGCGGCGCGGATCCGGCCCCAGCACGCTGATCGTGCCGCCGTCGGGCCGACGCAGCCCGGCGATGCACTCGACCGTGGTGGTCTTGCCCGCGCCGTTCGGGCCGAGGATCCCGAAGATCTCGCCCTCCCGCACGGCGAACGAAACGCCGTCGACCACGTCGCGCTCACCGTACCGCTTCCGCAGGTCGGTGACTGTGATGATGTCCACGCCCTTCAGCCTGCGCCACGGCGCGCCGCGGCGGATCGACCGCGCGACACCTCAGTCGGTGGGCTTCCGTATCAACCGATCGGTGGATGCGCTCAATCGTCCGGTGACGTGCTTCCACACCGCTTCCATGGCCTTTGCACCGGGCTTGCACCGCGGCTCGGCAGGGTGTTCCGCAGAGGTAGCACGGTGCTCCTCGGGTATGTCAGGAGGCTCGGATGAGGGGAATCGTCGAGGGCATGGGCGGCCGGTTGCTGGCCATGTTCGTGCCCAAGATCAGTGCGTCGGCGGGCTGTGGCAGCTGGCCGTCGTGCTGGCAGTGCATCAGCCGGTGCGGGCGGGCGCTGCCCTGCGACGCCTGCACCGTCGGGGAGATCGACAAGCCCGGTGAATGGATTCTGTGCAAGGGCTGCTGATCAGCTGAGGCCGCGGGGCGGCTGACCGCTGCCGCCGTGCGGCTTCCCGCCGCCGGCCGAGGTCGCGACGCCGGTGCTCCGACGTGGAATCCACGGTCGGAGCCGGGTGGTCGGGCCTCGGCCGGGGGCGGCCGGGCGCCGACGAGTCGAAGCGAAGGGAGACACAGATGCACTATCTGGCCATCACCGTGCGCTGCGCGATCGGGCTGGTGTTCCTGGCGTCCACGGTCGGCAAGCTGCGGGGACGGGGCGCGTTCCCCGCGTTCGTCGCCTCCCTGCGCGGCGTCGGCCTGCTGCCGCGACGCCTGGTCCGTCCGGCCGCGATCGTCCTGGTGGTGGCGGAGGGCGTGCTGTGTGCGGCGCTGGCGGTGCCCACGGGGCTCGTTCCCGGCCTCGCGCTGGCCGGTGCGGCCCTGCTGCTGGGCGTCTTCACGGTGGGGGTGGCGGTCGCGGTACGACGGGGGACCGCGAGCACCTGCCGCTGCTTCGGCGCCTCCACCGAGCGACTCGGCCGCCGGCACGTCGTCCGCAACATACTGCTCACCGGTCTGGCGACAGGGGGAGCCGCCGCGGCGTTCGCGGCGGCTGCGTCACCACCCGGCTCTCTCCGGCCGGCGGGGCTGCTGCTCGCCGGCTTCGCCGGCCTGCTGCTGGGCTTCCTGGCCACCAGATTCGACGACCTGGCGGCCGCGTTCCGCGGGGTCGAGCCTACTCTTAGGAGCAACACATGACCGTTCTTGTCGCGGCCGTTCTGGTCGTGGGCCTGCTCAGCATGGTGAACTTCCTGCTCACGTTCGGTGTGCTCAAGCGTCTGCGGGAGCACACGGCGCTGCTGTCCAACAATGCGGGGCCCTCCGCCGAGCTGGGCATCGCCGACCCGGTGGGCGACTTCGCCGCGGTCGACACCGACGGCGTGCCGGTACGCCGCGAGCTGCTGCGTGGGGAGACCTTCGTGGCCTTCGTCTCCACGTCCTGCGACTCCTGCCGGGAGAAGCTGCCCGAACTCGTCGAGCACGCCCGGCGGGTGCCCGGCGGCCGGGCGCAGGTGCTCGCCGTCGTCGCCGACGGCGCCGGCGACGCCGACGGGTTCGCCGAGCGGCTCGCCGCGGTGGCGCGGGTCGTGGTCGAGCCGAAGGGCGGTCCCCTCAGCAACGCGTTCCGGGCCTTCACCTACCCCACCATGATGTGGGTCGGCCCGGACGACGCCGGCCGGGTGGTCCGGATCAAGCAGACGGCGCCGGCCCCGGCATGACCGGGTGGCGGACACGGCGGGGCGGCGTCGGGGCGCCGCCACCGGCGCGGTCGGCACGGCGGATCCGCACGGCCTGCCTGCTCGTCGGCCGCGCCGCCCCGCTGACCCTGCTGGGGTACGTGGTGCTCACGCTCGGCGCCGGTGCGCTGCCCGTACTGATGGCGTGGCTGACCAAGGGAATCCTGGACGGACTCGCCGGCGACGCGGCGCCGAAGACCCTGACCCAGATCGGGCTGGCGCTCGCCGTCGCCGGCCTGGTGGCGGGATCGGCGCCGCAGCTCACCCAGTTCCTGCGGGCGGAGCTGGACCGGTCGGTCGGCCTGCTCGCGCAGGAGCGGCTGTTCACGGCGGTGGACCGATTCGTCGGCCTCGACCGGTTCGAGGACCCACAGTTTCTGGACCGGCTCCGGCTCGCCCAGCAGACCGGTGGCAGCACCCCGAGCCAGGTCGTGGACGGTGTGCTGGGCACCGCCCGCACGGCGGTCACCGTCACCGGCTTCCTCGGCTCGCTCTACCTGTTCAGCCCGATGCTGGCCGTGCTGGTGCTGGCGTCGGCGGTGCCGATGCTCGCGACCGAGATGCTGCTCGCCCGCTACCGGGCCGGGATGCAGTGGCGGATCGGGCCGGCGGAGCGCCGCGAGTTCTTCTACAGCCAGCTGCTCTCCACCGCCGCGGCGGCGAAGGAGGTGCGGCTGTTCGGCACCGGCGGCCACCTGCGGGCCCGGATGCTTGCCGACCGCCGGACGGTCAACCGGGCCAAGCACCGCAACGACCGCCGCGAGCTGCTGGCGCAGGTCAGCCTGGCGCTCGTGGCCGCGGCCGTCGCCGGCATCGGCCTGCTGTGGGCGGTCCGCGCCGCGGCCGCCGGCCGGATCACGGTCGGTGACGTCACCGTCTTCGTCGCAGCGGTCGCCGGTGTACAGCACGCGCTGGCCTCGCTGGCCGCGGAGATCGCCCGCGCGCACCACGCGTTGCTGATGTTCGACCACTATGTGGCGGTGACGACGGGCCCGCCCGACCTGCCCGTCGCCCCGGTCGCCCGGCCGGTCGGTCCGCTGCGGCGGGGTATCGAGCTGCGGGACGTGTGGTTCCGGTACTCCGCCGGGACGCCGTGGGTCCTGCGTGGGGTGAACCTGTGGATCCCGGCCGGCGCCACCCTCGCGGTCGTCGGGCTCAACGGTGCCGGCAAGTCGACGCTGGTCAAGCTGCTGTGCCGGTTCCACGACCCCAGCCGTGGCCAGGTGCTCTGGGACGGGGTGGACATCCGCGAGGTCGACCCGGCCCGGCTGCGGCAACGCATCGGCGCCGTCTTCCAGGACTACATGCACTACGACCTGACCGCGGCGGAGAACATCGCGCTGGGTGATCTCACAGCCCTGCCGGACCGGGAGCGGATCACCGCCGCCGCCCGTGCCGCCGGCGTCCACGATGTGCTGACCGCGCTGCCGCACGGGTACGACACCCTGCTGTCCCGGATCTTCTACCAGGAGGCGGACAAGCAGGACCCGACGACCGGCGTGGTCCTCTCGGGTGGCCAGTGGCAACGGTTGGCGCTCGCCCGTGCCTTCCTGCGGGACCGGCCGGACCTGCTGATCCTCGACGAGCCCTCGGCCGGCCTGGACGCCGCGGCCGAGCACGAGATCCATCACCGCCTGCTGCGATACCGCGCGGGCCGCACCAGCGTGCTGATCTCGCACCGGCTGGGCGCCCTCCGCGACGCCGACCTGATCGTCGTCATCGCCGACGGCGGCGTGACGGAGCGAGGCACGCACGATTCCCTGATGGCGGCCGGCGGCACCTACCGCAGGCTGTTCGACCTTCAGGCGTCCGGATACGGCGAACCCGCCGCGGCCGCGCTGACGACGGAGGCGAGATGATCGTGTGGATGCTGATCTGCGGGGCGTCGGCGGCACTGGCCGGCGCGGTCCTGCTCAGACGGCGCCTGGCCCGCCGTCTCGTCGCGGTGACCGTGCACGGCGCCAGCATGGAGCCGACGTATCGCGACGGCGACCGGGTGCTGGTCCGGCGGGGCGGCGTGCCGGCCGTGGGACAGGTGGTGGTCGTGGAGTACCCATCCCTCGACGGCACCTGGCACTTGCCGCTGCTGCCCGACGGCGCCCCGGCGGACGAGGTGGGCCGGCGCCGGTGGCTGATCAAGAGGGTGGCGGCGGTGGCCGGCGATCCGGTGCCCCGCGACCGGGTGCCGGCACTGGCCGGGGAGCGGGTGCCGCCGGGCATGGTCGTGCTCCTGGGCGACAACCCGGGCTCGAGCTTCGACTCCCGCCGGATGGGCTACTTCTCCGGCGCGCGGGTGCTGGGCGCGGTGCTCAACGCCCGTCGCTCGCCCTCGACCTGACCGGCGGCCGCCAGCCTGGTCCGGGCGCCGCACAGCTCCAGCTTGGCCCGCACCGCCTCGGCGCCGTCGGTGCGCAGCTCGGACATGATCGCGTACGCCCGTCCCCAACTGGCCGCGGCGGCCGTCAGGTCACCCAGGGCGTGGTGGCAGTCACCGAGATGCGCCAGGGCCTCGGCTTCCTTGAAGCGGTGCCCGACGTTCAGGCCCAGCGCCTGCTCGTAGCACTCGACGGCGATGATGTACTCGCCCAGGTGCTGGTAGGCGTAGCCGAGGGTGTCCCAGGTGTTCACGGCCCCGGCGTCGTCGCCCAGTTCGGCGTGCAGGGACAGCGCCTGCCGGCAGTATCCGATGGCCTGCCGGTAGTCGCCGACCTGCGCGAGATCCCAACCGACCGCGTTCAGGGCCCGGGCCTGCCCGCCGCGGTCGCCGCCCCGGGTGAACAGGTCGAGCGCGACCTGGTCGTGGTGTGTCGCCGCCCGCCGGTCCCCCTGCAGCTCACACAGCCAGCCGAGGCTCAGGTGGATGTACGCCTGGCCGTTCGGATCCGCGATGTCGGCGAGGTCGGTCAGCGCCCGGTGCAGCTGGAACCGCGCCTGTTCCGGCCGCCCGAGCCCGGCGAGCGCGTGGGAGAGCTCCCTGCGGCACTGGGCCTGCGCCGGCCGGTCATCGAGGCGGGTCGCCGCGGACAGGGCCAGGGACTGGGTGGTCAGCACGTCGTGCCAGTAGCTGCCCCGGCCGAGGTACGTCGCCGTCGCCCAGGCCAGCTGCCAGGCGTGCCGGTCGAGACCGGCCTGGGCGGCGCAACCGACCATGGCGATCAGCGTCTGGTGCTCCACGGTGAACCAGGCGAGGGGGTCGACCTCCGCGATGTCCTCGGGCGTCACGCCCTCCTCCGGCGCGGCCACCGCCACCGGTTGCCGGTGCGGCATCAGCGCCCTGTCCCCCGCGACGGCGGAATGCAGGTAGTGGTCCAGCATCCTGCGCCGTGCGGCATCCCGCTCGGGGTCGGCCTCGCTCAGTTCACCCGCGTAGGCCCGGAGCAGATCGTGCATGACGTACCGGCCCGGCACCCGTTCCCCGGTCAGGTGGGCACCGGTCAGCTCGGCGAGCAGGGCGTTGGCCGCGCGCCGGCCCACCCCTGCCACACCGGCCGCCGAGGCGGCGGTGAACTCCGGGCCGGGATGCAGGCCGAGCAGCCGGAACAGCCGGGCCGCCGCCGGGGTCAGCGCCCGGTAGGACCAGGAGAACACGGCGCGGACGTCCACCGACGAGTCGCTGTCGGCGAGCCGGTCCAGCACCCCGGCCCCGGCCAGGTCATCGGCGAGAGCCTGGAGGGTGAACTGGGGGTTGGCGGCGGCCCGGGCGGCCGCGATGGACAGGGCCAGCGGGAGTCCCGCACAGAGCCGGGCGATCTCGGCGACGGCCTCGGGTTCCTTCCCGGCGCGGTCGGCGCCGATCCGGTCGGCGACCAGCTGGCCGGCCTCCTCCTCGTCCAGCAGGCCCAGGGTCAGCGGGTGGGCGCCGTCGACGGCGATCAGGGACGACATCCGGTTCCGGCTGGTCACCACCGTCGCGCACGTGGTCGAGGCGGGAAGCAGCGGCCGGACCTGGTCGGCGTCGTGTGCGTTGTCCAGGACGATCAGGATCCGGCGGTCCCGCAGCTGGGCCTGGTATCTGGCCATCTGCGCGTTGAGGTTGGCCGGGATCTGCTCCGGTGCCACGCCGAGCGCCTCGAGGAAGACGCGCAGCACCTCGGTCGGCGCCAGCGCCGCGGCACTGGCGTCGAAGCCGCGGAGGTTGGCGTAGAGCTGCCCGTCGGGGAACCGTGGGGCCAGCCGGTGGGCCAGCCGCAGGCTCGCACTGGTCTTGCCGACCCCGGCCGGGCCGAGGACCAGCAGCACCGCCGACCGCGGCTCGTCCCGGCCGACCAGCCGGTCCTCCGCGGTGGACAGTTCCTGCGCCCGGCCGACGAAACGCGGCAGGTCCGGCGGCAGCATCCGGGGCACCGAGGACCCGCCGGACGGCCCGCCGGACGGTTGCCGCACCTCCCGTCGCAGGATGTCGCGCTGCAGGCGGTGCAGCTCCGGCGCGTCGATGCCCCGGCCACCCAGCAGCGCCAGACCGTGCCGGCACACCTCCGCGGCCTCGTCGGTCCGGCCGTCGCGGTACAGGGTGAGGGCGAGCATGCAGCGCAGACCCTCGTCGTGCGGGTCGACGGCCACCGCGCCGATCAGGTCGCCGATCGCCTCGGCGTGCCGCCCCGACTCGTTGACCGCCTCCGCGTAGGCGAGCAGTGCCGCACGGTGCACCGCCCTCAGGCGGGCGATCTCGACCAACGCGAAGGGTCTGTCGGCGAGGTCGGCGTACGGCTCGCCGTGCCAGTCGTCGAGCGCGGTGCGCAGGATCGCGACGGCCCGGTCGGTCTGCTCGGCGTCGCCGAGCGCCAGCAGCCGGCGGCTCTCCCGGACCGACTCCTCGAACCGGACGGCGTCGACGCACGCCGGCTCCAGGTCCAGCCGGTACCCCGCCGCGGTCCCGCTGCCGACCGTGGCGATGAGCCCCTTGCCGCGCTGCCCCCGCTCACCGGGTTCGAGGGCGCGCTCTCCGGGTTCGAGGGCGCGCCGCAGGTGGGCGACGTGGCTGCGCAGGGTGGCCCGCGCGGCGTCGGACACGTCGTCGCCGGCCAGCAGCGTCGCCAGCCGCCGGCTCGGCACCGGCTTGCCCAGCTCCAGCAGCAGGATGCCGAGCAGCGTGGTGAGCTGTGGCCCCAGCGGGACCGGGACACCGTCCCGGCGCAGCTGCACGGGGCCCAGGACGGAGACGTCGATCCGTCCACCCGCGACCTGCTCGCTCACCGGCACGTGCCCGGGTCACCGGCCGGGACCGCCACGCCTTTGGCCACCCCGGTACGCAGCAGATCCACCTCAGCCATAGTCGCTGGTTGATTCAGGTGATTTGCATTGTATAGGCGCTGTTCGACCGCCGGCACCAAGCCGCCGACCGGCTCCCGGTTGAACGAGGCGGCTCCAGATCATGCCGGCGGAGGCGTTGCTTCATCCGGTCCAGCTCATGGTCGAGGGACACCTCGCTGGCGGTTCGCGACGCCGACAACGTGGCGTTGATCGATGACGGGCTAACTGTTGACAAACTTAACTGATTGACGTTCCCTGATGGGAAGGTCGACGCCGGTGGGCGGACCGGTCGTCAACGGATGACTCACGTCTGCCGAAGGAGCAACATGACCCTCCGAAGAAGACTGGCGGTCCTGGCGGCCGCCCTCCTCACCGCCCCGCTGTTCACCGTGATCCTCTCGGCCACGCCGGCCAGCGCTCACGGCTGGGTCACCAGCCCACCGAGCCGCCAGGACCAGTGCGCCACCGGTGTCGTCGCGAACTGCGGCTCCATCCAGTACGAGCCGCAGAGCGTCGAGGCGCCCAAGGGCTCCCGCAACTGCAGCGGCGGGAGCAGCTACACGGTGCTCGACCAGGACAACAAGGGCTGGCGCGTCACGAACATCAGCAGCTCGCAGACGTTCACCTGGCGCAACACCGCGATGCACCGCACGCTCAACTGGCAGTACTACGTCGACGGCAACCTGCACCAGACGTTCACCAACGGCAACGCGCAGCCGCCGCAGATCGTCAACCACAACGTCACCGGGCTGCCCAGCGGACGGCACAAGATCCTCGCCGTCTGGAACATCTACGACACGGCGATGGCGTTCTACGCCTGCGTCGACGTCAACGTGGGTAGCGGTGGTGGCGGCGGTGGCACCACCCCGCCCCCGCCGCCGACCGGTAACTGCGGCGCGGCGTGGAGCGCCTCGGCCGTCTACACCGGCGGCATGACCGTCTCGCACAAGAGCCGCAAGTACACCGCGCGCTGGTGGACCCAGGGCGAGGAGCCGGGCACCACCGGGGAGTGGGGCGTCTGGCAGGACAACGGCGCCTGCTGATCCGGCAGACGTACTGATCAACGAACAGGCCGTCCGGCCCGGGGCATCCCGGGCCGGACGGTTCCGAGCACCCGATCGAGCGGAGCCCGCGCCGATGAACCTGCGCAGCCAGAACGTCGTGGCCGCTGTCGCGGTGGCCGCGGTTGTCGCCGGTCTCGGCCTGGCGGCGTGTTCCGGCCCGTCGCCCGGTCCCGGACCTGCGCCTGCCGCGGCGCCGGCCTCCGCCGGCAGCGACCACCAGCACGCCGCCGGCGGACCGGTGGGGTCCGGCGCACCGGGCGGGACGGTCGTCGTGCACGCCGCCGACGAGCTGCGTGCCACGCTGACCCAGCTCGTGCCGAAGTTCGAGGAGGCCTTCCCGGGCGTCCGGGTCGCGGTGGAGTACAGCCGCGGCGCCGAGCACGCCGGGCACATCCTCGCCGGCGCGCCGGTCGACGTGTTCGTGTCCGCGGACGCGGTCGCCACCACCCAGGTCACGGCCGGGCACGCCCGCGGTGAGCCCGCTGTCGTCGCCCGCGACCCGATCGTCATCGCCGTCGCGCCGAGCGCCGGGATCGCCGGTCTCGCCGACCTTCCCGGTCGGCGGGTGGCGTTGTGTGCCGAGACCACCCCGTGCGGCCGGGTGAGCCGCGCCGCGCTCACCGCCGCCGCCGTCGACGTGCGCCCCGTCTCCGTCGAGCCGGACCCGGCCGCCGCGCTGACCCGGGTCCGCACGGGTGCCGCCGACGCCGCGCTCGTCTACCGCACCGACGTCGTCGCCTCCGGCAACGACCTGCGCGCCCTCGACTTCTCCCAGGCGCTGCTCATCGCCGACCAGTACACCGCCATCAAGGTCTCGACCGGCCCCAACACGGTCGGCGCCGACGCGTTCGTGGCGTTCCTCGGCTCCGCCCTGGCGCGGCACATCTTCGCCGACGCCGGCCTGTCACCCACCTGACCTACGGATGAGCAAGCAGGAAAGTAACCGCCTCTTACATTTAACAGTGTTAACTGATAGTTTCCTCGCCATCGATGGATCGATGGCGAGGAGTCCAATGAGCTCTCAACGTCGTAAGTTCGCACTGGCAGCGGGCATGGCCGCCACCGTCATGACGGCAATCGTGCTCGTCCCCACGCTCCAGGCACAGGCCGGCAGCGCCGCCGTCCAGGCCGCCTGCACCGCGCCGGTCTGGGCTGAGGGCAACACCTACACAGTCGGCACCCAGGTCACGTACCAGGGCCACACGTACCGGGCGCTGCAGACCCACACCGCCTACCCCGGGACCGGCTGGACCCCGTCCACCACGCCGTCGCTGTGGACAGACCTCGGCACGTGCACCGGAGGCGGCGGCCCGACCACTCCCCCGCCGACCACGCCGGCCGGCACGCCGTCCGCACCGGGCAACTTCCGGGTGACCGCGACCACGAACACCAGCTTCACCCTCGCCTGGAACGCCTCGACCGGCACCGTCACCGGCTACCGCGTCTACGAAGGCAG
>NZ_JBFAJA010000058.1:0-93732 GCF_040654975.1 Dactylosporangium sp. NPDC050588
CTCGGCCCGGTCGCCGCCGGCCGGACCGCCCGCGCCGTCCGCGCCGGCGGCTGCCTGCTGATCGCCGCGTTGACCGCGGCGTTCGCCGCAGGCGCGGGCCACCACGGCCCACCCGACGAGCAGGCCCGCACCGCCGTGCCGATCTTCGCGGTGCTCCTGACCAGCTACCTGATCGGGTTCCTCGCCCTGACCGCCGCCCGCACCGCCGTCACCGGCCGCGCCCTGGCCGTCGGCGTCGCCGCGGCGTGCGCCGCCGCCGGGGTCTGGCTGGCGCTGCAGGTCGCGTTCCCGCCGCTGCCCACCAACGTCGGCGGCGCCGTGTTCACGGTCGGCTGCGGCGTCGCCGCCACCCTCCTCGCCCGCGGCGGCGCCCTCGCGGCCCTGTCCGTCGGCGTGCTCGCCCCGCTGCTGGTGTTCGGCGGTGTTGTGCTCCTGTCGGTGTACGGCCCGCCGCGCCTCATCCCCGACCTGGTCCCGGCCGCCCTGACCCCCGCGGACGACCTCGCGAACAGCCGCATCGAGATCCAGGACCCGTACGTGGCGATGCTCTTCCTCGCCTGCCTGTCCGCCCTCACCCTCACGGCCGCCGCCGTCACGACCCGCCGCCCCGCCGCTACGATGGCCGCGTGCTGATCTTCGGCTGGGGCTGGCGCGTGACCCACCTGCGTACCCTGACCCTGCGCTGCCCCCACTGCGGCAACACGGCCGCCCACCCGCTCTACAAGCGGGTCCTGAAGCTGTCGCTGTTCTTCATCCCGCTGATCCCGCTGCGCGTGAAGCACACTGTGCAGTGCACCGCCTGCGGCACCTCCCGCGACGTGGACCCCGCCAACGTCCACTGAGTCGCCATTACCGGTTTCCTGCAATCCGCTAACCGGTAATCGGTCGCGCGCCGGCACCGCTGCCGTTTGCCCGGCCGGTCGCGGGCGCTCATGCTGTACAGCGGGATGAGCGCCGACGGGACGACGGTCGACGACGACGGCGCCGCCGGCGAGCTGAGGGGGCCTTCCGACATGGTGCGCTGGACATGCCCGACCACACGGTAGCGCTCGCGGCGTTCGGCGAGGAACTGCGGGCGCTCGGCTGGGTCACCGACCTGCTGGTCGCCGGCTCGCTGGCCACGGGTGACTACGTGCCGGGCGTCAGCGACCTCGACCTCGTCGCGGTCACCGACGGCCCCGTCGGCGAGGACCGGCAGGCTCAGCTGGCGGCCCTGCACCGCCGCCTGGACGCCACGACGGCCGCGGGCCTCGACCTCGGTTGCGTCTACGTCGACGGCGGCCGGCGCGACGGCATCGGCGTACAACACCCGACGTGGACACACGGATTGCTGGTGCTGAGAATCCTGTCCCTGGTCTCCAGGGCCGAGCTGGCGCACCACGGGTATGCCGTGTTCGGGCGGGCGCCGCAGGCGCTGTTCCCGGCGGTGACCGGCGACGACGTGCGGGAGGCGGCCCGCGCGGAGCTGACCGGCTACTGGGCGTGGGCGTCGCGGCGGCCGTGGATCTTCCTGAGCCCGGTCATGATCGACCTCGGCCTCACGTCGATGGCGCGGGGGCGGCACGCGCTGCGCACCGGTGAGCTGCTGACGAAGTCCCTCGCCGTCGAGCAGGCGGCCGCGCCGGCGTGGCTGGTCGGGCAGCTGCGCGCCCGCCGCCGCGGGGAGACGGTCGTGTCGCCCCGGCTGCGGGCGGCCTGGATCGCGTGGCGCGACACCCGGCGCACCTGCAGGGCCGCGACCGCCAGGTAGCGGGTCGCTCGCCGCCGGATTCTTGTCGTACCCGGGCGCTATGTTGACGGCGTCGGGTTCGGGGTGTGGTTCGGAGGTGCTCGGTGCTGGCGCAGGATTCGCCGTTTCGTCCGTTCTGGTGGGGCGTCAGCAGGACGCCGATGAGCACCTATGGCAGGTATGAGTTCGACGATCTGCCGCCCGTGCCGTTCGCGATGTCCGGGGACCTGGGGTGGCTCGCCGCGCAGCCGGCACCCGACGCGTGGGGCATCGGCTCGGCCCCGGCGAAGGAGCTCCCCGCGCTGCTGTCCGCGTGTGCGGCGCTGGGCCTGCCGCTGCCGCCGGCGTTCGTGAAGTTCGCCGGCGACGGCGAGTTACAGCGCAGGATCCGCTCGTGCACGGCGTGCTTCGTCGACGTCAGCGCCGCACCCGTCGCGGCGCCGGGCGCCGACGGGTATCTGATCCGGTTCCTCGCCGACCAGCAGGGATGCCTGTACTGGTACCTGTACGTCACCGCTGACGGCAGCGACCACGCCGTGGTGTGCTCGCCGAGCCACTTCGGCCCGTCCGCGGACGACGACCCCGACGTCCGGAAGGACTGGGACGACCCGGACGGCGAGCCCGGACCGGAGGAGGTCGTCTTCTGCGGCGAGTCGTTCGAGGCGTTCCTGTGCCGCTACTGGTTGGAGAACGAGCTCTGGTTCGCCGACAACGAGAGCTTCCCGCCGCCCGCCGTGGACGCCGCGTACATCGAGGGCTTCCGGTCCTTCAGCGCGACGGAAGGATCCGTGACGGGATAGGCTCAGGCGGTCACCCGCGACGGCGCTCGGCTCGCATCCACACCGTGCCGGCCGACTGCCTGCGGGGCCCGGCGACGGCCGGGCCCGCGCGGACCTCTACCGATGCCGCGTTCGACCCTTCGTTACCCCCATGGCAACCCGGTCCCTGCCACGTCCGTGGAACTTGTTGTACCTGCTCGCGAGCCTTCGCCACTGCTTGCGGCGGCCGAACCTGCGTTCGACCTGGTTGCGGTGCTCGGTACCGGGCCGGGCCGAACCTGGGTGACCGGCCGCCGCGTGATCCAACGCCGGCGGCGCCCGCTCCCCGGCCGCCATTCCTTGCCGGTTGGCGATCTGGTCCTTCGGCCGCGGGAACACGTTGGTCGTCAGTCCCCGCGAACGTGACCCAGACCCTGCCGCGCCTGCGAACCGGCAGCATCGAGCCTCTCACGGCCCGAGCCGCATGTTTGATTAGCCCGCAGCCACCGTCGAGCCGGCCTGCGCGTCCCGGTCCACGTCACCGGCAGCCTCGGCCATCGCGATCACCTGCTGCAACCGTGCCCAAGTCGCGTCGTCGGTCCACCGCCCCAACCTGCAGCTGCGCCATCCGCCGCGGCCTGTGCCGCCGCGGAGGCCCAGTCCGGTTCGCTCCGCAGGTTCCGTTGATCACCTGCCGCTGGTCACGCCCCGAGCCGCATGCTGATGCGCCCGCACCACCATCGAGCGGATCTGCGCGTTCCAGGCGAATCCGCCGGCGGCCGCAGTCGGCGTAAGCACCTGGTGCTGCGCCTGACGGGCCCCGCGATCGGCTGGCTGTGCCTCAGCCGGCCTGGCCGGTCGCGGTGCGGGAGAGGCGGGCCGTGACGTGCGGGCCGGCGTCGAAGAACGACCGCCACTCGATCGCCTGGCGGGCGGTGGGGTGGCCGGCGAGCGTCACCGCGTGCAGGTTGTCGAGGCGGGCGAGCGCCGGACGGACTCGTTGCCACTGGTCGAACGACAGCTCCAGGTACCACAGGCCGGTCAGCTCGGCGATGGTCTCCAGGTCGGTGACGGTGGCGGCGCCGGCCAGGGCGAGGCCGTGCAGGTTCGGCACGTCGCGCAGCGGGGCGAGAGTGACCGGGGCGGCGCCGGGCCACAGGGTGAGCGTCCGCAGGGTCGGGTGGCCGGCCAGCGGGGCGAGGGAGCTGCCGGGGTGGATCTGCAGGCACTCCACCGGCAGGTGCCGCACGGGGGTGAGGTCGATCGGGCCGCTGGACCACAGCCGGCGCAGGTGGCGCAGCCCGGCCAGCGGTGCGCTGTCGATGCCGGCCCCCTGCAGCCGCATCGCCTGCGCGGTGGGCCGCAGGCTGAGCGGGCCGACCACCACCGGTTCGACGTCGGCGTCGGGGTCGGCGGCGGCTCCGGCGAGCAGTGACGTGACCGAGTCGGCCACGTACTCCGGGCCGTCGGAGTGGGAGTTGCCGATCCGGATGACCTGGCCGGGGCGGCCCAGCCGGGCCGGCGCCAGGTCGACGGCGAGGAAGTTGCCGTCGGAGTCCTCGGCGAACGGGATCCACCCGGGGCGGCCGGTGGCCCGGCGTACGGTGTCGAACGGCTCGGCGTCGAGCACGACCCGGTCCCAGCGGGTCGTCCAGCCGCCCGGCTGCGGCGCCGAGGTGAGGTCGGCGTTGCCGAGCTCCGCCAGCGTCAGCCACCGCATGCCGTCCATGATGTCGTCGCCGCCGCCGTCGGCGACGGTGTAGAGCGCGCGCAGGTCCGGCGGGAGCGGGAAGCCGAGCGCCGCCTCGGCCGCGGCGATGGCTTCCTCGGTGGCCGGCGGGTTGAGGTCCGCCTGGTCCAGCGCGCGCAGGAGCGCCACGGACCGGTCGGGGTCGCCGGCGTACGAGGGGTCCGCCACCACGGGCTCCGGGTCGAGCGACTCCGGGGGCATGCCGTCGCGGAGCACCGCGGTGTAGGTGCTGCCGACGTTGGCGCCGCGCAGGTTGAACCGGGCGGCCGCGTCGAACCGGCCGGCGGCGTCGAGGGTGAGGTGCGCCAGCACGTTGCGGAACCGTTCGCCGGCGGCGAGCTCGTGGAAGAGTTCGACGAGGGCCGGTCCGACCGCCCGGTGGTCCATCGACGGCTGGTAGATGCCGGTGCCGTCCTCTCGGAGGTAGCGGACCCCTTCGCCGCCGTGGCCGTTGCGCACGATGTCGGCCGACAGGACCGCCGTGTGCCAGCCGTCGGGTGCCTGTTCGTACATGCGCCGAGCGAACCGCTCGAATGCCTCAGCCACCCCGTCCGCCGCCATGGCACGAGATCATAAGCCGCGACAATCCGGGAAGGTGGCCGCGGCCGGGTCGCCCGGGGACCGGCTCACCGGCCGCAGCCACGTCATGTGCCCGCGGCGCCGGTCAGCTGTCAGGGTCGAACGCGCCGTCGAACTCGAACGCCGGGTTGGTCACGTCGACGCCGCGGGTGTCGGTGATGGTGGCCAGGCCGACCAGCTTGGACGGGCCGCCGGCGACGTAGGTGGCGTCGGCGTTGGCCGTGACCTCGAACTTGCCCTCCTGCCGCTGGCCGGCGTCGTCGGTGAACGTGATCATGCAGATCCAGTTGGCGCCGGGCCCGGTGTCGGGCACCTTCGGGCCGCCGCGGTCGCAGGCGGCGTGCGCGTCGATCGAGGCGACGGTGACGCCGGTCTTGCCGAGGATCGTGGAGCGCTGGACGTAGAGGTTGGCGAACGTCGGGGCGATCGCGTGTTCGAGGCGGGGCTTGGTGATGTCCTCGCCGCCGTGGCCGGCGGTGGCGGCGAACACGGCCGCGACGACGGCGAGGACGGCCGTGGTCGGGCCGAGCCGGCGGATGGGCAATGTGGTGCGGTGCATGTCGGTCAGCCTCCGATGACGTCGCGGCGGCGCAGCGCCAGGTAGCCGATGAGCAGGCACCCGACGGCCCAGCCGGCGGCGACCGCGCCCGCCTGCACGATCGGGCCGGTGAACCGCTGCTGCGTGAACAGGCCGTGCCAGGCCTCGAAGCCCGTGGTGAGCAGCAGCCGCCGGGCCAGGTCGAGGCCGCCGAGCGTGGACAGCAGCTGCATGGCGAAGCCGAGCACGACCGGCGCGGCGACCCCGGCGGTGGGATTGCGCGACAGTACCGACAGCAGCAGAGCCAGCGCGGTGAAGCCGAGCAGCGGCGCGATCGCCGTCGCCCAGGCCGCGGCGACCAGTGGCAGGGCGGTCCCGGCCGGGATGAGCTGCCCCGACAGGCCGGGCAGCGGCTGGGTGCCGACGATGAGCAGGCTCCCCGCGATCGTGCTGGCGGCGAGGACGAGCAGCGCTAGGAGGTTGAAGCCGGCGGCGGTGAGCGTCTTGGCGGCGAAGATCTGGCCGCGGCTCGCCGAGCGGGTCAGGATGGTCTTCCAGGTGCCGTGGCCGTCCTCGTTGGCGAAGATGTCCCCGGCGACCAGCGACGCCAGCAGCGGCAGCAGCCACTGGTGGGCGAAGGCGAGGATGAGCAGCGCGTCGGCGAGGCCGCTCTCGTGGATGTGCCGGCCGTAGATGGTGTCCGACGGCGGCTGCTGGCCGGTGAACACGGCCACGATGACCGGCGGGACGATCAAGCAGCCCAGCAGGAGGTAGCGGGCGCGGGCGTGCGCGGCGAGCTTCGCGACCTCCCAGCGCAGCACCGTCAGGGTGCCGGGGCGGCGGGCCTGCGCGTGGTGGCCGGCGGTGTGCGTCGCGACGGCGGCGACGCTGTGGCCGGTGGCGGCGTCGTGGCCGGTGGCGGCGTGGGTCATCGGCGGGCCCCGGACGTGACGGCGTGACGGGCCTGGTCGGCGGCGGGCGCGGTGGACGCAGTCGGCGCCACGGGCCCGGTGGACGCAGTCGGCGCCGCGGACGCGGCGGACGCGGCGGACGCGGTTGGCGCGCGCTCGGTGAGCATGAAGAACAGCGCCTCCAGGGGTGTCTCGGACATCGCCAGGCCGCGCAGCCCGATCCCGGCGCCGACGAGGTCGGCGATGAACGCGTCGAGCGCCTTCTCGTCGCCGCGGACCGCGAGGCCGCCGGCGGCCGGCTCGGCCTCCAGGCCGCGGGCGCCCGCGAGGGCGGCGGCGCGGTCGTCGTCGGTGGTCGTCAGCCGGTGCGCCGGGGCCGGCGCCCGGTCGCGCAGGCCGGCGATGGAGCCGTGGTAGACGACCTGGCCGGTGCGCATGATGGTGACGTCGTCGCAGATCTGCTCGACCTCGGCCATGTCGTGGCTGGACAGCAGGACCGTCATGCCGCTTCCGGCGAGGCGTTTGACGAGGGCGCGCATGTCGCGGATGCCGGCGGGATCGAGGCCGTTGGCGGGCTCGTCCAGGACCAGCAGGCGGGGCGCGCGGAGCAGGGCGGCGGCCACGCCGAGGCGCTGGCGCATGCCGAAGGAGTAGCCGCGGACCTTCTCCCGGTCCCGGCCGAGCAGGTCGACGGCGTCGAGGACCTCGTCGACCCGCCGGGTCGCGGTCGCGCCGTCCAGACCGTCGAGGCCCGCGAGGAGCTGAAGGTTGCGCCGTCCGGACAGGCCGGGGTACAGCTTCGGGCTCTCGATGAAGCCGGCCACCCCGTCCAGGGTCCGCACCCCGTCGCGGGGCCAGGAACGGCCGAACACCTCGAGGACGCCGCTGTCGGGGCGGATGAGGCCGAACAGCATGCGCAGAACGGTGGTCTTGCCGGCGCCGTTGGGGCCGAGGACGCCGTAGACCTCGCCCTGGGCGACCTGCAGGCTGATGTGGTCGACCGCGGTCAGCGGGCCGAACGTCTTGGTGAGGTCGACGGCGTTGACCGCCAGCACATCGCTCATGGCCGCCGACGGTACGGAGGCGACATGAAACAGACATGAAGCCGCACGGCAGGCCGCAGATCATGCGGGCCGCGCACCACCCGGCCATCGGACGGCAGGCCGCCGAAGATGAAAAGCGGATGAACGCCCACGGCTGCGTGATGCACTGGGCGGCATGCGCGTACTGGTGGTGGAGGACGAGCGGCGCCTCGCTCAGCTGCTCGCCCGCGGCCTGACCGAGGCCGGCCACGACACCGAGACCCGGTTCACCGGCCCGGACGGGCTGCTCGCCGCGGCGGGTGGCCACTTCGACGCCGTGGTCCTCGACGTGATGCTGCCCGGCCTGGACGGCGTCGCTGTCTGCCAGCGGCTGCGGCAGGCCGGGCACCGGGTGCCGGTGCTGATGCTCACCGCCCGCGGTGAGGTCCCCGACCGGGTGGCGGGCCTCGACGCGGGCGCCGACGACTACCTCACCAAACCGTTCTCGTTCGACGAGCTCCTCGCCCGGCTGCGGGCCCTGCACCGGCGCAGCGCCGACGCGGCCGCGGCCACGCTCACGGCCGGCGACCTCACCCTCGACCCCGCTGCCCGCCGGGTCGCGCGCGGCGGCACCGAGATCGACGTGTCGGCCCGGGAGTTCGACATCCTCGCGCTGCTCATGGCGCGGGCCGGGCAGTGCGTCACGCGGTACCAGATCCTCGACGAGGTGTGGGACGGCGAGACCGACCTGCGTTCCAACGTCATCGACGTGTACATCGCCACCCTGCGCGGCAAGGTCGACAAGCCGTTCGGGCGGCACGCCATCGAGACGTTGCGCGGCGCCGGTTACCGGTTACGCCCGGACGGCGGCTGAGGTGGCGGCTGAGGTGGCGGCCGAGACGGCGCGCGGGTCGGTGCGGTGGCGGCGGCTGCCGGTGCGGGTCCGGCTGATCGCCGGGTTCGCCGCGGCCATGCTGGTCGTGCTCACCGGGGCAGGCGGATTCGTGTACCTGCGGGTGCAGTACGCCCTCGACCGCCGCCTCGACGCGGACCTCGCCGCCGAGAGCGCCGCGGTCACGGCCGCCCTGCACGACGGCACGCTCGGCCCGCGCAACCCCGCGGTCGTCTCCGGCGGCCTGTACGAGATCCTCGACCCTGCCGGGACCGTCCTGCAGGCCAGCCCGGGCCTGGCCGGGCGGCCGCTGCTCACCGCCGGGCAGGTCACGGCCGCGCGACGCGGCCCGGTCCGCGCCGATCACGGCACGCTGCTGCCGATCAGCCCCGAACCGTTACGGGTGCTGGCCACCCCGCTGTCCACCGACCCGGCACCGGCGGCCGGGCGGCCGGCCGTCGTGGTGGTCGCCGTGCGCCGCGACCAGCGCGACGAGGCCCTCCGGGAGCTCATCGCCCAGCTCGCGCTCGCGAACCTCGCGGCCCTGGCGGTCGCCTCGTTCGTCGGTTACCGTCTCGCGCGGGCCGCGCTCGACCCGGTCGAGCGGTACCGTGCCCAGGCCGCCCGCATCACCGACGGCGCCGCCGGTGTCCGCCTGGACGTCCCCGCCGGCGACGACGAGCTCACCCGCCTCGGTCGCACCCTCAACGACATGCTCACCGCGCTGGACGCGGCCCTGGAGCGGGAGCGGCGCTTCGTCAGCGACGCCAGCCACGAGCTGCGCACGCCGCTCACCCTGCTCGCCGCCGAACTCGAGCTGGCCCTGCGACGTCCACGCCCCGCCGCCGAGCTGGAGGAGGCGCTGCGGGCCGCCGCCGCGGACACCGCCGGGCTCATCGCCCTCGCCGACTCCCTCCTGGACGTCGGCGTGCAGCCCGCACCCGCG
This sequence comes from Dactylosporangium sp. NPDC050588, assembly GCF_040654975.1. Taxonomy (NCBI): domain Bacteria; kingdom Bacillati; phylum Actinomycetota; class Actinomycetes; order Micromonosporales; family Micromonosporaceae; genus Dactylosporangium; species Dactylosporangium sp. NPDC050588. The sequence goes on from NZ_JBFAJA010000058.1 coordinate 9,126, forward strand.
GCGGACGCTCCGCCGACCGACCTCGCTCTCACGGTCGCGCCGACCGTACGGCGGTACCGCACCGCCGCCGGCCTCACCGACGACGCGGTTCGCACCGACCTCGGCCTCGCGCCGCCGGTCCGCATCGACCCGGGCCGCGTCGACCGCATCCTCACCAACCTGCTCGACAACGCCCTGCGACACGGCGCGGCACCTGTCACCGTCGCCGTCTCCGCGACCGACAGCTGGGTGCGGCTCACCGTCCACGACGCCGGCCCCGGCATGCCGGCCGAGTTCCTGCCGCACGCCGCGGAGCGCTTCGCCCGTGCCGACGCCGCCCGCACCACCCCCGGCACCGGCCTCGGCCTGTCCCTCGTCGACGCCATCGTCACCGCGCACGGCGGGTGGCTGCGCTGGTGTTCCGGCTCAGAACACCATCACCCGCAGCCCACCGGGGTCCCGTGCACCCACCCCGGTGCAGGCACCACGATCACCGTGCTGCTGCCCGCGGCACCCGAACCGGGCACCGGCCGACTTACATGAAGGCGAATGCCGGCGGGAAGATCAGGACCACGGCCCACGCCCAGACCGCGTACACCGGCAGGAAGCGGGTCTGCCACAGCTCCAGCGCCGCGAACCGGCCCTGCCGCCGGATGAACCGCAGCAGCAGGTGCGCCGACCAGGCCAGGTTGACCAGCAGGATCACGTTCTCGCCCAGCGCCGCGGCCTTGTTGGGTGTGGTGCCGAACTCGGTGACCCGGCCCGTGATCTCGATCAGCACCAGCGCGTCGATGGCCAGGGCGCTCACGACCAGCGCGAGCTGCAGCTTGTCGAACAGCCCGGGCGGGGCGAGCGGGTCCCGCGCCGAGATCGAGTACAGCAGCAGCCCCAGCACCACGACCAGCAGCAGGTCGAACAGGATCAGCGCCTCACGCTCCACGTCGATGCGGGCCGCGGTCACCCCGACGGCGACCAGGAACGCGATCAGCACCGCCGTGAACAGCGGCGTGAACAGCCGGGTCAGCACCGGCGCGATGTTCTCCACGACGCTCTGCTTCGCCTCGACGAGCCACCCGGCCACGACGACCGACGCCATCGCGCCGCACGGGACCAGCCACTCGACGATGAACCGCTCCGGCTGGACGCCGATCGCCTTGAACGTGCCGACCATGAACGCGACCATCACCACGCCGCCGAGCGCGATGAGCACGAAGTAGATGACCACCTCGCCGGTGAACCGGATGAAGTCCATGTGCCGGCGGGTCGAGCGCCAGTCGTCCGCCACGTACGCCAGCCCGACGACCAGCCAGAGCGCGATGGGCAGGTGGATGGCGGTGATGACCAGCGACTGGGACCCCTCGTCCAGCGGGTAGACGTTGGCGGCGACCGCGCCGAGCACGAACAGCGCGGCGATCAGTGCGATCAGCCCTGGCCGGGCCCGCCGCCGCCAGGCGAGGAACCCGGCGAGCCACGGCAGCGCGAACAGGCTGATGTTCGTCGCGTAGAACAGGCCGTCCTCGTCGAGGTCGGCCCCGAACAGCTCCGGCAGCTTGAACGTCGCCGCCGCCCCGGCCGCGCAGCCGGCCATCACCCACAGCGTCTTCCGCGACCCCGTCTCGCCCGCGACCGCGCCGTCCGGGCCGGTCAGCACCAGCTGCTTCCACAGCCGCTCGGAGTGCTCCCGGGCGAACTCGCGGGACAGCTCGTCGAGGCTGCCCATCCGCTTGACCGCGACCAGGAACGCCTCGTCGCCGCTCAACCCGGCCTCGACCAGCTCGTCGACGGATCCGCGGAGGTGGTCCTCGAGCTCGTCGGCGTCGGCGGTCTTCAGTTCGCGCCGCCGCTCGACGTACTCCCGCCACTGCGCGATCTGCGCTTCCAAGGCCTCGTCGGGCCCGTCCAACGCTTCGAAGTCGGTCATGACGGGCACTCCACCGGCGCGACGGCCAGCGGGGCCCGCCAGATTTCCCGCAACGCGTCGACGACCGTGTCCCATTGCCGCCGCTGCTCCGCCAGCTCCGCGAGCCCCTGTTCGGTGATCCGGTAGTACTTGCGCCGCCGCTCGCCGGTCACCGCCTTCCAGTTCGACTCGACGTGCCCGAGCCGTTCGAGGCGGTGCAGCAACGGATACAGCAGCCCTTCGGTCCAGTCCAGCTCCCCGCTGGACAGCTCGTTGATCCGCTTGAGGATGGCGTAGCCGTAGCTGTCGCCCTCAGCGAGAATCCCGAGCACCATCGGAGTCGCCGACGCCGCGACAAGGTCCTTCGCCACTTTCACCGGGACCACCCCTGGATACCCTAGAAGTATGATGCATAGTACTGCTAGGTAAGACCGTCCACAATGGCATGACGGTGGGTCGCTACTCGTGCTGGCCGCGGGCGCGGGGCAGGTCGCGGAAGTAGCGGAGGTTCTGGCAGGCGTCGCAGGCGCACCGGCCGGCGGGATCGTGAGGCCGAGGTGGAGCCCGAGAGCGCCCATGGCGGCACACCGTGCCGGCGCCGCGGACGATGACGCGAGGGCAGGGTGCGGTAGCATCGACGGCGCGCGATGCCATGGGAGCCGGGCAGGTGCTGTTGCACGTCCGTCTTGCCTAGGAAGTGTGCTCTCATGTCGCTGCGTTCCATCATGTACGCCACCCTCGCCGCGTTCCTCGTCGCGGCGTCCTTCGTCGTTGCCCGTCCGGCCGTGTCGGCGGCGGCGGCCGTGCGGGTCATGCCGCTCGGCGACTCGATCACCGCCGGGCCGGGGTGCTGGCGGGCCAAGCTGTGGCACCGGCTGCAGACCAGCGGATACACCAACATCGACTTCGTCGGCGGGGTGTCCGACGGCGGCGGGTGCAATCCCGGGTACGCCTACGACTTCGACCACGAGGGTCACGGCGGGTTCTCGGCGACCGGGATCGCCGACAACAACCAGCTGCCGCCGTGGCTGGCCGCGGCCCGGCCCGACGTCGTGCTGATGCATCTCGGCACGAACGACATGTGGGGCGGGTACATCCCGACCGCCACGAAGCTGGCCGCGTTCACGAAGCTGGTCGGCCAGATGCGGGCGCAGAACCCGGCGGTGCGGATCGTGGTCGCGCAGATCATCCCGATGAGCGCGTCGGCGTGCGCGACGTGCCCGGCGGACGTGGTCGCGCTGAACGCGGCGATCCCCGGGTGGGCGGCGGGGCTGACGACCGCGCAGTCGCCGATCGTCGTCGCGGACCTGTGGACCGGGTTCGACGCGGCCACGGACACCGGCGACGGCGTGCACCCCAACGACGCCGGCTTCCAGAAGATGGCTGATCGCTGGTTCCCGGCTGTGACGCAGGTCCTCTCGGGCGTCACGCCGTCACCGTCCGGTTCCCGGTCGGCCTCGCCGTCACCGTCCCGGTCGGTGTCACCGTCGGCGTCGGCCTCCGCGTCCCGGTCGCCGTCCATGTCGCCGTCCGCCGGCGGCGCGAAGTGCGTCGCCGAGTACAAGCTCGTCTCGCAGTGGAGCGGCGCGTTCCAGGGTGAGGTCACCGTCCGGAACGCGTCGGCGGCGGCGTCCTCGGCGTGGACGGCGACGCTCACGTTCAGCGGCGGGCAGCAGGTCAGCCAGGCCTGGAACGCCACCGTCACGCAGGCGGGCGCGGTCGCCACGGCACGCAACGCCGCCTACAACGGTGCGCTGCCGGCCGGCGGGTCCACGTCGTTCGGGTTCATCGCGAGCTGGACCACCACGAACCCCGCGCCGGCGGTCACCTGCGCGTTCGCCTGAGCGGTCCAGTGTCACCAGTGTGCCGGCCCGGGTGTTCCACGGGTCCGAAGGACCACCCGGGCCGGGCACGCTGTCGTCAGCCGATGCGGTTGTCGGCAGCCGACGAACAGGAGCGCGACATGTCCACCATCCACCTCAGCGAGACCACCACCGCGACGCCGGAGCAGTTCGTCGCCGGCCTCACCGACTTCGGCCCGGGCCGCCAGCGGCTGTTCCCCGCCAGCTCCGACGAGTACCTGAAGGTGCACGAGCTCGGCCCCGACCACGCCGACGTCACCGAGGGCTCGGGCGGCGTGTGGGAACGCCTGCGCTACGACTGGTCCGACCCGCACCGTGTGACGATGCGGACCACCGACTCCAACGTGTGGGGCGGCGCGTCGGGCCACACGTACACGCTGACCAGGCGCCCTGACGGCACCACCGCCGTCGACGCGGTCGTGGTCCGCGAGGGCAGGAACCTCAAGGGCCGGATCATCGGCGTCCTGCTCGGCAGCGTCGCCAAGGGGCAGCTGCGCAAAGCGCTGCGCAGCACCGTCGCGGCGATCGAGGCCCGGAACCAGGACGGACGGCCCGCAGCCGGAGCCGCCCGCCCGTGACCTGGGCCGGTCGGGAGACCTCAGATGTACGTGAGCGGGCAGCCGTGCCGCAGCGAGTGCTCGGCCGCCTGCCGGTACATCGCCACATAGAACGCAACCGGATCGTCGATGCCGGTAACGAGCGCGAGCGGGCCGCGCGGCAGGGGCGACGGCAGACGGACGTCGGCGACGAGCGGCGCCACCAGGTCCCGGAGCCGGTGCGAGCTGAGCACCACCGTGCGCTCGTCGTCGTACGCGTTGCCGACCGGCAGGGTGATCAGGCCGTCGAACGGCACCGGCACGAACAGGGCGGCCTCCAGCACGTCCGTGGCGCCGTGCCGCTCGCACAGGTCGGCGAAGCCGTCCATCGGCGGTGACAGCTTCTCCTCGAAGCGGTCCGCTGTCTCCTGGCGCGGCCCCGGGTACGCACCGAGCCCCCGCTCCGCGAGGGCCCGGTCGAACTGCGTCGCGTACTCCCAGTTCCCGGGCCGGACGTCGACGAGGTACATCCCCATGCGGGGCACCGTACCCGCCGCGGCAAAGGTGTTTCGCGTTCGGTCGTCGGATGGTCGCGGGCCGCCATACGCTGGAGGTGGTGAGAGTGGGTGGCGCGCTCATGGTGTGCGGACCATGGCGCCGCCGGTCACCAGTGGTAGGCCACGTTCACGACGAGCGTGGCCACCATCGTCACGAAGAACACCGCCCACCCGACGAGCTGCCGCGACCCGACCCGCAGGTGCGCGATCAGCGCCCCGGTGAAGTACAGCACCAGGCCGGCCGCGGCCAGGGTCCCGACGATCGGCACCGCGAACCCGGCGAGCAGCCCCAGCGACCCGGCGGCGAGGGTCGCTCCCAGCCGCGGCACCCAGGACTGCGGCAGGCGCTTCATCTCCGCCTGGGCCTTCGGGTAGTCGTGGCCGATGAGGTACGTGACGGCGGCGCTCCCGCTGAGGAACGCGGCGACGATCGTGAGCGTGACATAGGTTGCGAACATGCGCTGTCTGACGTGCCGCCCCACCGGAACGTGACACGCTCCGATGTGACCCGCCGCACAGCTCCTACCGGGTCACGCCCGCTGTAACACCGGCTCCGTCTGCTCGGCCAGCGGCTCGAGCTCGGGACGGGGCGGCAGGACCAGCGTGTAGCCGACCTGGCGCACGGTGCCGATCATCGACTCGTACTCGCTGCCGAGCTTCGCCCGCAGGCGCCGCACGTGGACGTCGACGGTCCGGTGGCCGCCGAAATAGTCGAACCCCCAAACCTCCCGCAGCAACTGGTCGCGGGTGTAGACCCGGCCCGGGTGCCGCGCCAGGAACCGCAGCAGCTCGAACTCCTTGTACGTGAGGTCCAGCGCCCGGCCCTTGAGCTTCGCCGCATACGTGTCGGGGTCGATGTGCAGCGCACCCGCCGTGATCACGCTCGTGGCCGCCTTCGCCGCGACCGCCGCCGCCTGCGTCACGAGCCGCAGCCGCGCGTCGATCTCGGCCGGGCCGGCGCCGGCCAGCACCACGTCGTCGAAGCCCCAGTCTGCGGCGAGGGCGACCAGCCCCGCCTCCTCGACCACCACGACGACCGGTGTCCGCACCGCCGAACCGCGCACCGCCCGGCAGAAGGCCCGCGCCTCCGCCAGCTGCCGGCGCGCGTCGACCAGCACCACGTCCGGCTCGGTCCCGGTGAGGCACGCCTGCACGTCGTATCCCGCGACCCGCCGACCGTGCGTCAGCAGGTCCAACGCCGGCAACACCCGCCCCACCGGCTGCATACCCGTCACCACCAGGATCTCCACGCCATGCAGCGTCCCCCATCATTGTTTCGGGCCTGTCTCCGAACGCCCGACATGTCGCAGTACCGTTCCGGACTTCCACCCTGCTGCGCGCCGCCGGTGTGCACGGGGGCCGACCCGGGTGCCCGCCAGGGTCCTCCACTGGGGCGACCCCGGGCGCTTCCGCGCGACAGTCTTCAGCAGATGCCGCGGGGCATCGCGGGGGTACGGCAAGAAGGAGCGGGACAGCATGGTCGACTACAAGCTCGAAATCGTGGTGCTGCCGGTTTCGGACGTGGACCGGGCGAAGGAGTTCTACACGCGGATCGGGTTCCGGGAGGACGTCGACTTCAGCGGGCCGGAAGGGTTCCGGGTGGTGCACTTCACCCCGCCCGGCTCGGCCGCGTCGATCATCGTCGGGTCCGGCGTGACGGACGCGGCGCCCGGGTCGGCGAAGGGCGTGCACCTGGTCGTCGACGACATCGTGGCCGCGCACGACGACCTGGTGGCGCGCGGGGTCGCGGTGAGCGAGGTGTTCCACGACGCGGGTGGGGTGTTCCATCACGCGGGCACGACGGCCCGGGTCGCGGGACCGCATCCGCAGCGGCAGTCGTACGGCTCGTTCCTGTCCTTCGAGGACCCCGACGGCAACGCGTTCGTGCTGCAGGAGGTCACCTCCCGGCAGCCCGGTCGGGTCAGCCACGTCGTGTACGAGTCGGTCGCCGAGGTCGAGCAGGCGCTGCGGGACGCGGCCACCGCGCACGGCGAGTACGAGAAGGAGCTCGGCCACCACGACGACGACTGGCCGTCCTGGTACGCCGCCCACATGGCCCGCGCCGCGGGTCTCGACGCCTGACGGCAAGCCGGGCGTTCGCCGTGCTCGTGGCCGGCGCCGGTTCGGCGGTGTGACCGCCGCCGCGCCGGCAGCGGCCGTTTGAACCCCGTCGGCTTCTCGACACAGGGCTCCCGCAAGGCCGAGATGCACGTGCGTCATGGCAACGGGAGGTGAATGCGGGTGATGCGAATCCGGTTGCTGGGCGACGTCGGGGCGTGGACCGACGGCGAACGCGGCGAGGCTGTGGACGTCGACATCGGGCACGAGCGGCAGCGGTGCGTGCTGGCGGCGCTGCTGGTCGAGCCCGGGCGCCCGGTCCCCGCCGACGTGCTGCTGGACCGGGCGTGGGGCGACCGGCTCCCCCGCCACCCGCGGGAGGCGCTGTACAGCTACGTGTCGCGGCTACGGCAGAGCCTGGCGCCCGGTGGGTGGACGGTCGTGCGCCGGCCGTCCGGGTACGTGGTGCAGATCGACCCGCTCGCCGTGGACCTGCACCTCTTCGACGATCTCGTCCGCCGCGCGGCCGGCACCGACGACGTCGCGGCGGCGGCCTCGCTGCTCGACGAGGCGCTGCGCCTGTGGACCGGTGACGCCTTCGGTTGCCTCGACACCCCCTGGCTGAGCTCGGTCCGCCGCGACCTCCACCGCCGCCGGCGGACCGCCGAACAGCGCCGGGACGATCTCGCGCTGCGGCTCGGACGGCACGCGTCGGTCGTCGACGGCCTGCTCGACCGCGCGGACGCCGACCCGCTCGACGAGGTGGTCACGGCGTCGGCGATGCTGGCGCTCTACCGCTGCGGACGCCGCGGCGAGGCGCTCGGCCGCTACGATGTGCTGCGGCGGCAGCTGGCCGGCCAGCTCGGCATCGAGCCCGGCGAGCAGCTGCGCCGCCTGCACCGCCAGATCCTGCAGGCCGACCCGGCCCTGTCCCCACCGCTTTCCACCATTGCCATTACCAGCAATCCACTAATCGGTAATGACCCGCAGACGCCCGCCACCAACGGGATTGCCATAACCAGCGACCAGCAACCCACCGCCCACCTGCCCGTCAGGCGGAACTCCCGGAGCGCTCCGCTCGCAGCGGAGACACCCGGCACCCCGACCATACAGGTGGACGAGCCCGGACCATGCATACCGGCGGCGGGGGCGGTCAACGACGCGGCGGACCGCCCGGCCGCACAGGGTCCGATGGACGTGGACGGCAGCCCCAGCCGGCAGGGCCCCCTGAGAGGGTCGGCCGCAGCAGGCGAATCGAGCACAACCGACGGATCGACCACGACCGACGGATCGAGCACCGCCAGCGGGTCTGCCACTGCCGGCGGGCCGGGCGCAGCGAACCGGTCGATCGCAGCTGGTAGGTCGAGCGGTGTCGGCGGAGCGCACATGCTTCACCCGCTTGTCGTGCACAGTGCGCGGGCTTTGCGGGATGCGTCCGCCTTACCCGGCGGGCAACGGGCGTCCGGCGAACCGAACACGGCCGGCACACCCGGCGTGCAGGAAGCGCCCGGCTCCCCGAGCACGCCGGCAACGGTAGGGCCGCACGGTGGGCACGAGGCGTCGAGCACGCCCGCGACGGTCGACCCGCACGGTGGGCGCGAGGCGTCGAGCACGCAGGGCGAGGGCAGCGTGCAGGATGGGCGCGGGATTCAGGTATTGCCGGCGGGGCTCGGGGGTGCGAGCGTGCCGGGGGTGTTGGGGTCGCCGGGGGTGTTCAGTGGGCGGCAGGCGCAGCTTGCGGAGCTGACGTCGGCGTTGCGGGGCGCCACCCGAGGGGGTGACCTCGGGAAGGCCGGCGATGACGGTACCGACGCGGCGAACGCGACCAGGGGGATTGTCGTCATCGGTGGGGCCGGCGGGATCGGCAAGACGTGGTTGGCGTTGCGGTGGGCGCATGAGCACCGGCGGATGTTTCCCGACGGGCAGTTGAACGTGAACCTGCGCGGGTTCGATCCGGCCGGGGAGCCGCTGTGCCCGTCGGTCGCGACGCGGATGTTCCTCACCGCGCTCGGGGTCGCCGCGGATGCGCTGCCGGCGGGGGCGGACGAGCAGGCGATGCTGTACCGGAGGCTGGTGGCGCACCGGCGGATGCTGGTGCTGCTGGACAACGCTCACGACAGCGCGCAGGTGGTGCCGCTGTTGCCGGGGACGCCGACGGTCGCGGTGCTGGTGACCAGCAGGCGGCGGCTGACCGGGCTCGTCGCGGCGCACGGCGCGCATCCGGTCACGCTCGAGTGCATGACCGATCCGGACGCGGCCGACCTCCTACGGGCGCGGCTCGGGGCGGCGCGCGCCGAGGCCGAGCCGGAGGCGGTCCGGGCGTTGCTGCCCCTGTGCGGCGGGCTGCCGCTGGCTTTGGGAATTGTCGCGGCGCGGGCTGCCACCGACCCGCACTGCCGGCTCGCCACGCTCGTGAACGAGCTGCGGGCCCGGCGGACCCGGCTGGACGCGCTCGACGCCGGGGACCTTGCCGTCAGCCTGCGCGCGGCCATCGCCGGGTCGGTGCGGCACCTGTCGGCGGCGGCGGGCGCGCTGTTCGGACGGCTGAGCCTCGCGCCCGGGCCTGACATCGGCGCGGGGGCGACCGCCAGCATGAGCGGGTGCGGGCCGGAGGCGCTGCGGCCCGCGGTCCGGGAGCTGCTCGACGCGAACCTCCTCGCCGAAGAGACGCCCGGGCGGTTCCGGATGCATGACCTGGTCCGCCTGTACGGGATGGAGCTCGCCGCAGGGACCGACGGCGCGCGGCCGGCGGTGGAGCGGCTGCTCGACCACTACGTGCGGCAGGCTTGTGCGGCGGCGCTGCGGCTGGAGCCGTTGCGGGACCCGCTGCCCGGGGTCGGGGCGTGGACGTGTCCGGACCGGCGGGCGGCGCTGGCATGGTTCGCGGCGGAGGACCAGGTGCTGGCGTCCGCCGTCCGGTACGCGGCCGGCGCCGGGTTCGACCGGCACGCGTGGCAGCTGGCGTGGGCGCTGGTGTACGTGCTCGACCAGCGCGGCGACTGGCACGCCCAGGCCGACGTGCACCGCACCGCGCTGCGGTCGGCGCGGCGGCTCGGCGACGACGCCGCGATCGCGCACTCGCTGCGGGGGCTGGCCCGGGCGTACACCTGGCTGCGCTGCTTCGACCAGGCGCGGGACCAGCTGCGTGTGGCGCTCGCGGCGTCGCGGCGGCTCGGAGACCTGGCCGGGCAGGGGTTCGCGTTCCGGGGGCTGGCCCGGGTGTCGGCGTGGCAGGGCGAGCCGGGCCGGGCGTTGGCGGACGACCGGCGGGCCCTGGCGATGTTCGAGGCGGCCGGCCACGACCACGGGCGCGCGCAGACCCTCAACGCGCTCGGCTGGCACCTCGCGCACCTCGGCGAGCACGAGCAGGCGCTCGCCTGCTGCGCCCAGGCGATCGAGCTGCACCGCCGGCTCGGCGACCGGCACGGCGAGGGCATCACGTGGGATACTCTGGCGTACTCCCGGCACCGCAGCGGCATGCCCGATGAGGCGGTCGGTTGCTACCGGCGCGCCGCGGCGCTGCTGCGTGAGCACGGCGACCGCTACCAGGAGGCGGTCGTGACGGGTCACCTGGGCGACACGTACGCCGCACTCGGCCGGACCGCCGAGGCCCGCACCGCCTGGCTGTGCGCCGCCGCGCTGCTCGACGCGCTCGGCCACCCCGACGCACCGGTCGCCCGCGCGAAGACCGCGATTACCGGTAATGACAATCCCGAAATTGCCGAGGGCGGCAGGCACACGGCGAACACCGCGCACGCCGTGTAGAGCGGCCCGAAGCACCAAGGCCCGACGAACCAAGGCCCGACGAACCAATGGCCGACGAACCAATGCCCGATCGGCCAGAACCGACAAACCAGAATCCGACGGACCGCAGCCCGCACGCATAGACGGATGCCCATGGGGTGTGGAGACTGGACGGGATGGAGCGGATCGGGGTGCGGACCGTCGTCTCGTTGCTCGCGGGCCGTGGGGCGTACCGGGCCGCGCAGCTGGTGGCGACCGTCGCGCTGCTGCCGCTGTGGGGCACCGAGCGGTACGCGACCTACGCGGGCGCCGTCGCCATCTTTTCGTGGGTCGTCGCGTTGCTCGTCTCCGGGCCTGAGAAGACGGTGCTGAAGCTGCTGCCGCGGGCGCCGCGGACCGGCCCGCTCATCCTCCGTGCCGCCGCCGCGCTGCTGTGGGTGCTGCCGGTGCCGCCGCTCGTCGCGTTCGTGGTCGCCGCGCTCGTCGCGCCGGGCGGGCCGGTCGCGGTGTTTGTGGGTGTCGCGGCGCTGTGCACGATGACCGGGACCTTGCTGCTGCTGGTGGGGCTGCATCGGGCGGTGGGCCGGCCGTGGTACGACGCCCGCGCGTTCTTCCTGCTGACCGTCGTCCAGGGAGTGCTGCTCGGCCTGGTCGCGCTCGGGCTCGGCCCGCTCGGGTACGTCGCCACGCTCGTCGGCACCGAGACCGTGCTGTGCCTGCTGCTGCTGGTGCGGCTCGGCCGGCCGTCGCTCGCCATCCGGCACCGGCCGGCGTTCCTGCGGCGGATCTGGTGCACGGTGGCGCTGATGGGCGGCCCTGAGGTGTGCATGTACCTGTGCTCCGGCGTCCTGGTGGCGCTGCTGACGGTGTCGGCGTGGAAGGAGCAGGTCGGGCCGCTGGTCGCCGTCGACGTCGTCTGGTCCGCCGGGATCAACTTCCTGCTGTACCTGCTGCGGGTCTACACCCCGTGGGCGTCGGTGCGGCTGCTCGGCGCCCGCGGCGCGGCGGGCAGGGACGCGGCCCGGCGGATCACGCGCTGGGTGATCGCCGCGGATCTCGCGTATGTCGCCGCCGCAGGTGTACTGGTGTCCGCCACCGACGCCCGCCAGGGTGTGGTGCTGTGGGCGGTGCTGTTCGCCGCCCGGACCCCGATGCTGGTGGCGACCATCTTCGCCGGCTACCTGGTGGAGAACTCCGACGCGCGGTCACCCCGGATCACCGGCCTGGCCGCCGCCATGGGTCTGGCCGCCGCGGCGGTCACCGGGCTCGTCGCCGTGCCGTACACCGGCGGCGTCGGTCTGCTGATCGCGCTCGCCGCCGCGGAGATCGCGCAGGCCGCCACGCTCCACGTCCGGCTGGGCAAGCGCGCCCGGCCGGCCCGCCGCACGCCCGTCGAGGAGGACGTCCATGTTGCTGCGTGAGATGGCGTACGTGCCGGTGACGCTGCTGCGGCAGTACGGCACCCGGTCAGGACTGCGGCGGTTCCAGCTGCGCCGGCTGAACCGGTTCCTCGCCCACGCGAACGCGCACGTGCCGTATTACCGTGGCAGGCTGCCGCGGCTTGCCGGTGTCGAGGACCTGGCCCGGTTGCCGCTGCTGACCAAGGCGGTCATGCGCGCCACGCCCAGCCGGGAGTTCGTCGCGGACGGCGTCGACACGGGCGGATGCGTGGAGTTCTCCAGCAGCGGCACCACCGGGCACCGGGTCACCGGCTGGCACGACATGAACGCGCACGACTACCACATGGCCGCGTGCGTCCGCCGGTTCTTCGCGACCCGCCGCTACCTGCCCTGGGACCGGCTCGCGCACCTCAAGCCGTTCCCGATGCCGGGCCGTCTGGTGGAGAAGGTGGGCCTGTTCCGCCGGCACGTCATCCTGACCACGACGCCGCCGGCCGACTGGGTCGCCGGGCTGCTGGCGTACCGCCCGAAGGTGCTGATCGGCTATCCGGTGCACCTGCGCGAGCTGGTGCGGACGATGACCGAGGAGCAGCGGGCCGCGCTGCGCAAGAACCTGCGGCTGGTGCTGACGGAGTCGGAGCTGCTGGTGCCGGCGTGCCGGGCCATGCTCGAGGAGCGCCTCGGGGTGCCGGTCCGCGACGAATACTCCGCGTACGAGACGCTGAACATCTCCTTCGAGTGCCACCGCGGCGGGGCGCACCTGGCCGAGGACCGCGTGCTCGTCGAGATCGTCGCCGAGGACGGGACCGTGCTGCCCGACGGCGAGGAGGGGCAGGTGGTGGTGACCGCGTTCGGCGAGCGCGCGATGCCGCTGGTCCGCTACGCGCTCGGCGACCTCGGCGCGATCCAGCCGGACCCGTGCGCGTGCGGCCGGCGGTTCCGCACCTTGAAGCTGACCAGCGGACGGATGAACGACGCCGTGGTCCTGCCGGACGGCCGGAAGGTCTTCGGCGACGTGTTCCTGGGGGTCGCGATGTACGAGCCGGGCGTCGCGGAGATGTTCGTGCGGCAGGACGCGGCCGGGACGATCCGCGTCCATGTGGTGCCGGACGGCACGCTGGCCCCCGAGACCGTCCTGGCCGGCGCCGCGCGGACGCTGCGGGAGCGGGCCGGCGGCGACCTGCCGCTGGAGATGCGGCTCAGCGACCGGATCCCGCTCACCGCCGGCGGCAAGGGCCAGCTCGTGCAGAGCGAGTACGCGCCCGCGGTCGCCGTCAACCGGTCGGCCGCGGCCTGACGCAGCAGCGGCAGGGGAACCCGCACGGGCGCTCCGGGCAGAAACAGGGCATGAACGCACTGACGACCGGGGCGCGTGACGTCTCGCCACCGGATGTGGCGGCCTTGTTCGACGCATACAGCGAGCGTGTCCACCGGTACTGCGCCCACCGCGTCGGCCCGGTCGCCGCCGAGGACCTCGTCGCCGAGGTGTTCCTGGTCGCGCACCGGCACCGGGACCGCATCGCCGGGCCCGGCGAGCCCCTCGCCTGGCTGTACGGCATCGCGACCAACCTGCTGCGCCGGCACCGGCGGGACGAGGTGCGGGCCTACCGGGCCCTGGCCAGGGTCGGCGTCGACCCGTTCGGCGGTGCGACGGGGGTTGTCGACTCGCACGACTCCCGCAGCGCGGAACGGGTCGACGCGACCAGGACCGGCCGCCGGCTCGCCGGCGCCCTCGCCGCGCTGCCGCGCCGCCAGCGTGACGTCCTGCTGCTGTTCGCGATCGCCGAACTGTCCTATGCCGAGATCGCCGTGGCGCTCGACATCCCGATCGGCTCGGTGCGGTCCGCGCTCAGCCGGGCCCGGGCGAGCGTCCGCGCCGCGATCGACCTTCCGTCCGACCCCGACGCCAGCACTGACGATGGGAGCACACCGTGAACGACCTTCGTGACATCGATGAGATCCGCGCGCTCCGGGCCCGGTTCGACCAGCCGGCCAACCTGACGCGCGCCCGCGCCCGGGTCCTCGCCGGCACCGGCGAACGATCCGCACGACGCTCACCGGTGCGGTCGTGGGCACCCGCGCTCGCCGGCGTCGTCGTCGTAGGCCTGGTCGTCGCCGTCGCGCTCGTCGCCCGCGGCACCGACACGGCTCCGCTGCGGCCCGGAGTCACGGGCACGCAGAGCCTGCCGGCCTCCGCCGAGCCGTCGGTGGGCCCGGTCGACGTGCTGATCCGGCTGGCGCTGACCGGACCGGCGCCGGCCGAGGTCCGTGCGGGGCAGCACATCAGGTCGGAGGTGCGACTGTCCGACAGCGGGATCCGCCGGACCGAGACGCAGCTGTACGAACCCGAGGGGCTGATCCTGACCACCACCGCCGCCGAGTACGTGCAGCAGCAACGGACCACGTTCGCCAAGGACGGCCCGTCGCTGCGCCACCCGACACCCGGCTACCTGGCCGGACTGGCCGGTGACCCAGGCCGGCTGCGCACGATGCTGCTCGACGCGCCGTGCCCGCCCAGTGGCTGCACCGACGAGGTGCGCGCCTGGTTCGCCTGGAACCTGGTGAGCGACCTCGCCCGGTCCGCCGACGTGATCACCCCTCCGGCGCTGCGGTCGGCGCTGCTGCGCGTCCTGACCGGCCTGCCGGGCGTCACGCTCGGCACCGAGACCATCGACGACGTCGGGCACCGGACGCTCTCCATCACCGTCAAGGGCGACCAGACCCACCGGCTGATCCTCGGCGAGCACGCCCGGATCGTCGGCGCGTTGACGGGGGGCGGCAGCACCTACTCGCTCTCGCTGTGGACGACCACGCTCGTCGACTGACGCAGCTGGCCGACCGGGACCCTCGCCGTGAACTCCAGCCGGAGCACGGCGAGGGCCGCGTCCAGGCGGGACTGGGCGGTGGCCGGGTCGGGGCCGGTGACGACGAGGTAGCCGATCTTGTTCGCGGCCTGGTCGAACGGGTGGACGGTCGCGCCCGGCTCCGCGTACACCTCGCAGCACACGACACCGGGCAGCTGCCGGGCCTGCGTGACGCCGCCGACCGCGGTGAGGATCGCGTCGCCGGGCAGCGGCGAGGCCAGCACGTGGATGATGCCCGCGTGCTCCTGGGTCGGGGTGAGGTTGAACGGCTCGCCGAGGACCATCGAGACGAGGGCGGCGACGGTGTCGACGCCGTACATGTGCCGCATCAGCAACGGGAAGGCGTTGCCGCACAGGCGGGCGTTGGCTTCCAGGACGGCGAACGAGCCGTCGGCGCGGAGGATGACGTCGAAGTTGGCGGGGCCGTCGAACAGGTCGATCGCGCGGCACAGCCGGCCGGCCGCGGTGACGAGTCGGCCGCGGACGGCGAGGCCGATGGTGGCGGGGGCGGCGTGCCCGCCGATGACGAAGCGCGGGCCGGGCACGATCCGCTTCTCGGTGATGCCGGCGAACGCGACCCGTCCGGCCCGCATGAACACGTCGACGGTGAGGTTGCGGCCGGCGATGAACTCCTCGACGAGCAGCGGCCCGCCGGGGGCGGTGAAGCGGGCGGCGTAGTCGAACGCGCCGGGCAGCTCCGAAGCGTGTGAGACGAGGGTGATGCCCTTGCTGCCGGAGGTGTCCGGTGGCTTGACGACGACGGGGAAGCCGATGTCGTGCGCGGCGGCGGTCAGGACGGCCCGGTCGGCGCTGCGCCGCCAGTGGTAGCCGGGGACGCCGGTGGCTCGCACGACGTCGTGGAAGGCCGCCTTGTCCAGCGATGCGCGGGCCGCGGCGGCCGGGAACCGGAACGGCAGGCGGTAGCGATGGCTGAGCTCGTGCCAGGTCCACAGGCCGGCCTCGCTCGCCGCGGCGACCACGGCGGTCGGGCGGCGCCCGTCGAGCGCGGCGACGATCCCCTCGTGGTCCTTGATGCTGACCGGCAGCCACACGTCGGCGTACGGGTACGCGGGCCGGTCGGTGCGCATGTCGACGCCGATCGTGGGGATGCCGCGGCGGCGGGCCTCGAGGTAGACGGGCAGCTGGTCCTCGCTCGCCCCCAGAATGAGCATCATCGGGCGGCCTCCGTCTCCGCGAGACGGCGGGAGACGGCACCCGCCGGGGGTGCCGCGTACAGCATGTCCCCCGGATCGATGGGAATGTTGGCCTCCCGCACGTAGTACAGCCCGGGCCGCACCGAGCCGCGCACGAGACGGTGCACGTAGGCGGCGAGGATCCCGACGGCGCCGAGCAGCACCACCTCCCCGGCCACCACGCCGGGCCGCCCCGCGGCGATCACGACCGGCACCGCGCAGGCGACCGCCGCGTACAGCCACACCAGGGGCCGCAGCGAGAAGCCGAAGAACAGCTCGGCGCTGTGCGAGAACAGCCGCCACACGGCCCACCGCGACCCGCCGTCCTGCCGCTGCCGGTGCGCGACGTCGACGGTCGCCCAGCGGGCCCCGAGCAGCGGCATCGTCGCGACGAAGTACGGGGTGGCCAGGCGCAGGTCGACGGCGCGGCGGGCGACGGCGGCGCGCACGACCCGGAACACCGACGAGCCGTAGACGAGGTCGACGCCGAAGAGCCGCTGCGCGAGGCGCTGCTGCGCCGCGGACCCGAGGCGGCGGAAGAGCGGGTCGTGGCGCTCGCGGCGGATCCCGTACACCACGTCGTAGCCTTCGAGGGCCTTCGCGATGAGTTTCGGCGCCTCGGCCGGCGGTGACTGCAGGTCGGCGTCGAGCTGCACGACCCATTCGCCGCCGGCGTAGCGGAACCCGGCGCCGTGCGCGGCCTCGAGGCCGAAGTTGCGGGAGAACGACACGTACCGCACCCTCGGGTCCCGGGCGGCGAGAGCCTTCACCTTGGCGAGGGTGCCGTCGGTGGAGCCGTCGTCGACGAACAGGATCTCCAGGCCGGGGTAGCCGGACAGCTCGGCGTCGATGGTCGCGTGGACCTCGTCGACCTGCCCCTCCTCGTTGAAGCACGGGATGAACGCGGTCAGCGAAGCGGGCGCCGGCTCGCCGGACCGTTGCCGTGGGATCTCACGCATGCGACCTCCCCGTACACCTCGGACAATGACCTCAGTCGCGCAGCACTGCCCGCCATGACGGTGGCAGGTTGCGCCGCACCTCGATCGCGTCGAACACCGACGGCTCGCGCGGTCCCTGCCCGCGCACCCAGGCCGCCATGGCCACGAGTCCGGCCTCAAGGGGCACCTCGCCCTCGTCCAGGCCGAAGCATTTGCGCACCTTGGTGTGGTCGGCGTACGCGTGCCGGACCTCGTTGCGGGCGGGCAGATGCGTGACCCGCAGCGGCACGTCCATCGCGGCGGCGGTCGCGCGGGCGAGGGCGTTGAGCGAGTAGACGCTGTCGCCGCCGATGTTGAACGTCTCGTTGT
The DNA here is from genome assembly GCF_040654975.1 of Dactylosporangium sp. NPDC050588. Lineage (NCBI taxonomy): Bacteria > Bacillati > Actinomycetota > Actinomycetes > Micromonosporales > Micromonosporaceae > Dactylosporangium > Dactylosporangium sp. NPDC050588. The sequence goes on from NZ_JBFAJA010000058.1 coordinate 26,526, forward strand.
AGGCGGCCGGGGTGGTCACGGACCGGGCGACGACGGGTGCGACGTCGCTGATGTGGGTGAAGGCGCGGACCTGCTCGCCGTCGCCGAACACGGTGAACGGCTCACCCCGCAGCGCCTGGTTCATGAAGATGCCGATGACGTTGCGGTACCGGTCGCCGATGTTCTGGTATTCGCCGTAGACGTTGTGCGGCCGGAAGATGACGTACGGCAGCCCGAACATGTCGTGGGTGACCCGCAGCTCCTGCTCGACGGCGAGCTTCGCGATGCCGTACGGGTCCTCCGGCGCCGGCACCAGTTCCTCGCTCATCGGCACCTGGTTGCTGCCGTAGACGGCGATCGACGAGGTGAACACGAAGCAGCGGACCGTGCCCGCGTTGACGGCGGCGTTGATGAGGGTGACGCTGCCGAGCACGTTGTTGGTGTAGTTGAACCGCTTGATGAAGTGGCTGAGCCCTTCGGCGGCGTACGCGGCGAAGTGGAACACGTAGTCGAACCCGAACTCGGCGAAGAGCGCGTCGACGACGGCCGGGTCGCAGACGCTGCCGCGCCGGAAGACGGCGCCGTCGGGGACGTTGTACGGCGATCCGCCGCTGAGGTCGTCGAGGACGACGACGCGATGGCCACCGGCGAGCAGGCAACGGGCCACGTTCGCGCCGATGAACCCGGCGCCCCCGGTGACCAGCGACGTCGCTGTCGGCATGGCGCGTCTCCTCACACGCTGGTGGACTGCGTCGCCGCCGGCGCCTGCGCGTCGCCTTTCGCCCGGCCGAGGCGGAACCACCGGTCGGGCGCGGTCAGCACGAGGATGACGAGGACGACGTGGACGGCGATGAAGGCGTACGCCTCGTACTTGGTCGGCGGGTGGCCGAGGAACACCGTCATGTGCGACGCCCAGGTCCACACGTCGGGGATGGTCGCCCACTGCGGGTCGGTGTGGTCGTTGACCGTGAGGAACGCCAGGTCCTCCAGGCCGGAGACCATGATGAGCAGCATCGCGTAGGCGATCCGGCGGGCGTTGCCGGGTGTGCCGCCACCGAGCCGGTACGCGAGGGTGAGCGACATGATGACGATCGGGGTCAGCACGAGAATGTGGTAATAGACGGTCGGGAAATCGTCCAGGTAGAAGAAGATCTTCGGCACGAAGTAGAGGAAGAACACGCAGAACGCGACCGGGATCAGGATCCGCACCAGGTGCAGCCGCCGGGCCAGCTCGACGTCGAGGCGGGCGATCGCCTCCGCGGCGAAGACGAACGGCAGCAGCTTGAACAGGAAGATCGCGAGGGACTTGACCTCGCGGTCGTGCGGCAGGACGAACCACACCACGGCGGCGCTGGCGGCGGCGAGCGCCACCAGGACGAGAAACGCCGCGTTACGGCGGAGGACCTGACTCATCGGCGGTTGCTCCCCGATCGGGTGAGGGACGCGTGGCCCGAACAGCCCGAAGCATACGTGAGCGTCATTGCCGCCACGGAGATGATATTGACATGCGGCAATGATCGAGGGAGCGGGAAAGGGGTGCACGAAAGCGGCTAAGGAGCGTTCAGGTGTGCAAAAGCGGCAGCTGTACCCGCAAATGGGTACCGCGGCCCGCGGGGCTGTCGACCCGGATCGTGCCGCCGAGCGCCTCGACGCGGTCGGCGAGCCCGACGAGCCCCGATCCGCGGCCCGGGTCGGCGCCGCCGACGCCGTCGTCGCGGACCGACACCTCGAGCCGGCCGTCCCGCACCGCCCCGCGCACCTCGATGCGGGTGGCGCGCGCGTGCTTCGCGGCGTTGGCGAGGGCCTCGGCGACCACGTAGTACGCGGCGACCTCGACCGGCCCGGGCAGCCGCTCCGCCAGGTCGAGGTCGACGTCCACAGCGACCACGGACCGCCGGGCGAGCGCCTTCAACGCCGGCTTCAGGCCGCCCTCGGTCAGGATCGCCGGGTGCACGCCCCGCGAGATCTCCCGCACGTCGTCGACGGTCCCGTTGATCCCGTCCACCACCTCCGACAGCTCCTCGCGCAGCTCGGGCTGCCGCGCCGACACGGTGTGCTGGATCCGGCGGACGTCGAGGCCGAGTGACAGCAGCCGCTGCTGGACGCCGTCGTGCAGATCGCGTTCGATGCGCCGGCGGGCCTCGTCGGTGGCGAGCACCACCCGGGTCCGCGACGCGGCGAGGTCGTCGTGGGCCTGGGCGTTGGCGACGGCGGTGCCGATGAGGTCGGTGGCCGCCGTGAGGCGTTCCTCGGCGTCCGGCGGCATCGGCTGGTCTCCCATCGCGAACACCGTGACCGCGCCCCAGAGGCGGCCGGCCACGCTGATCGGGGCGCTGACGGACGCGTGCGCGCCGAGCTCCCGCGCGTGGATGGCGACCAGCGCTGTCGCCCCGTCGAAGGTGCCCATCCGGGCGGTCTGCCCGGTGCGTTGGACGATGCCGGTGGCGGTGTCATCGCCCAGGGACACACGCGCGCCGACCGGCATCTCCGGGTCCGGAGCCCCCCAGGCCGCGACGACGGTCGCGGTGCCGTCGGCCTCGAACCGCACGATCCGCGCCGCGCCCGTGCCGACGAGCCGCCCCAGCTCCTCGACGACCGCCGCCAGCACCTCGCCCGGGGTGCCGCCGTGGGCGACGAGGGTGGCGACCCGCCGCAGCGCCGACTGCGTCCCGACGCTGTGCTCCAGCGCCGCCGCCATCACGTTGAACGACCGCTCCAGCCGGCCGATCTCCGCCTTGCCGGTCTCGGGCATGCGGGTGCCCAGGGCGCCGCCGGCGAGCCGGTCGGCCATCGCGGCGGCCCGGCGGATCGGCTGCACCAGCAGGCGGGTCTGGTAGCCGCCGACGAGCGCGATGGCGAGCGCCGACCCGGCGATGCCCGCGATGATCGCGATCATCTCCCGGTTGGCCGTCGCCGCGGTCTTCGCGTCGCGGGCCCTGATGATGCCCCCCTCCGTCGTCCGCAGGGTGCTGAGGTCGGCGTGGAGCTGGTCGATGCGGCGGTCCCCTTCCAGCAGTACCGGTGCCGCCCTGGCGCCGGCGTCGCCGCGCTGCGCCGCCTCCACCGCGGGGCGCGAGACCTCGTCGGCGAAGCCCATGCTGGTCTGTGCGATCTGCCGCGTCTGCAGCCGCTGGGTGTCGGTGGTGGCGAGCCCCTCGAGGCGCTGGTTCGCCTCGACCAGGGCGGTGTGCGCCGTCTGCCACCTGGCCAGGAACTCCTTGTCGCCCGACAGCGCGTAGGACTCCTGGGCCGCGCGGAGCTCGATGGTGTGCCGGTTGACCTGGTCGGCGGCGGCGAACAGGTCGTGCGAGTGCTGGGACGCCCGGGCCGTCTCCCGGCTCTCGCCGATCGACACCAGCAGCGTCGCGAACGCCCCGCCGACGAACACCACCAGCACGCACGTCGCCAGCACCATCCGGCGGATGAGCCCACCCTTCGCCCCACTCATGCCCACTCCTGCCCCGCTGCGACGCCCTCACTCCATGCCCGCTGCGGTCCCGCTCACGCCTTGGCGGGCCCACCGCGTTTGCGCACGGTCAGATGGGTAGGCCACCGCGGTGACACGGATCGCCGAACCACTCGTCGCCGACGCCAGGGCGCACGGGCTCGCCGGGGACGGGACCACCGACGACCGGCCGGCGCTCGCCGCGCTCGTCGACAGCCTCGGCGCCGCCTACGCCGCGGACGGCCGGCCCCGCACCATCGTCTGCCCGGCTGGGGCGTACGCCATCCACGACGAAGGCATCAGGTGGCGCAGCGGCGTGTCGCTCATCGGTGCGGGGCCGGGCGCCACCCGGTTCCTGCTGGCCAACCCGTCCCGGCCGGCGGGGCCGACCCCGCTCGCCGTCTTCACCACCCGGGAGCACGGCGCGGGCCGCGACAACCACCTCGCCGACTGCACCTTCGCGCACTTCGAGATCGACGGCTCGGGCGTCAGCCTGCCCGCCTACGACGTGGCCGCCAAGGGGCTGTTCCTGCAGTACGTGCTGCGGGGCCGGTTCCACGACCTGTACATCCACGACACCGGCGCGACCGGCTTCGGCTGCGACTTCCTGCAGGACAGCGTCGTGGACGCCGTCCGCGCCGTGCGCTGCGGGCGGCTGAACAACGGCGAGGAGGAGGGCGGCGCCGGCATCGGCATCGGGATCGGCGGCTGGGGCGACACCGAGCGGCTCGCCGTCACCGCGTGCACGACCGTCGGCAACGGCACCAGCGGCATCTTCTTCGAGCTGCAGAAGTGGCACTGGACCCCGCCGCGTGGCATCCGCGTCGTCGGCTGCCACGCGGAAGGCAACCGCTTCGGCATCTCCGACTGGGGCGCCGACGGGCTCGTCGTGTCGGCGTGCACGATGACCGCCAACCATCAGGCGGGCTTCGACGTCTCGGCGCTCGGCACGTCGTCCGTCGCCGGCCGCGGCGGCATCGCCACCGGCTGCGTCATCGACGGCAACGTGTGGGACGGCGTCGCGATCGGCAACACGCCCGGCCCGTACACCGTGGAAGGCAGCCGCATCAGTCGCAACGGCCGCTACGGCTACTGGCAGCACAACCTCGGACCGTCGGTCCGCGGCGTTCCTCCTCTGCCCGGCGACGCCGACCACTCGTGCGCGGACATCACCGTCACCGGCAACGACATCTGGGGCAACGCCCTCGACGGCGTGTTCGTCGACTCCCCCGTCGTGGACGCCTGCATCGCCGGGAACCGGGTCCGCGGCAACGGCCGCCAGGTGTCGCCCGCGTCCACCGGTGGCGGTGCGTCCGTCGTGTACGAGCGGCTGTCGGTGCGCGACGCGTCGGCCGGCTGGGTGCCGGACGGGCACGCCGGCAAGATGATCGCCGCCGGCTCGCAGCGGGCCGTGGTCGTGGCCAACACCGCGACCGAGCTCGTCCTCGCGCCGGTCCGTCCCGGCGCCGCCACCGCCTGGCCGGAGGGCACGCCGCGGGAAGGCACCGCGTACCGGCTGCCGGACGCGCCGCCGGTGCGGGCCGGCATCACCCTCGGGGCCCGCACCGACACGCCGACGATCCGGGACAACCGGGTGTGGGACCGCGGCGGGCACCGGACCCAGACGCACGGCCTGCGCACCACTGCCCACGGCACCTGCATGTCACCCCGCGTCCACGACAACGACCTCGAGGGCAACACCGTCGCCGCGACCGCCTTCACGACCCCGCCCGCGGGTGGCGTCTGGTACCGCAACCTCGGCCTCGACCCGTCGCCTTAAGGCCGGACCCACGCCTCGGCCACACCGCCGCGGATCGTCACCACCCCGTGCTCGAAGTGCTGCACCCCGTCGTCGACGTCGTGCAGCATCGGCCGCTCGGCGGTGACCGGGAAGCCGAGCCTCCGGGCCAGTCCGGCATCGCCTGCCAGCAGGTCCGCCACGACCCTCGACACCGCGACGGCGCCGTGGGCGCTCTTCCAGTAGATCGCCCCGCCCTCGAACGTGGCGTAGCAGCACCACTCCTCGCCCGGGTCCGTCCGGGCGTCGATCTCGCCGGAGGTCGGGAAGCCGAGCCAGCTCGTGGTGCCGTTGATCCCCTCGTACAGCTCGCCGATCCCGCTGTGGACGGCATGGATGCCGTGCTCGCTGACGTAGACGGTGCAGCTGCCGACGCCCTCCTCGGCGGTCCAGCGGTCGAGGATCTCGCTCGGGTAGTCGTACGTGCCCTCGAACCGCTGGAACTCGCCGGTGGTTCCGAAGGGCGACGCCCCTGCCGTCAACCTGACGCCGACCGGGAACCCGAGCGTGCCGGTGACACCACCGCACCGCTCGTGATATTCGTCGATGTCGCGGCTGACGCACACCGCGCCGGTCCGCTCCGACCGGTACACGGTGTCACCCTCGAACCGCTGATGCCGGCCGATGGTGCCAACGCCGGACGGACCCACCGCGGACTCGCCAGAGACCGGGAACCCGAGCCAGCTGCGGGTGCCGCCGACCTGGTCGTAGTACTCCCCGATGCCGCCCCAGACGGCGTGGCTGCCGTGCGCGGCGCTGGAGACCACGACGCCGCCCTGGTAGCGCTGGAGGTACCCAGTCGTCCCGGACCCCTCCGGGACCTCCGCGGGCGTCACCGGCGACAGCGGGAACCCGAGCCGGTCCTCGTGGTGCGCCAGGTACGACTCCGGAATGATCTGCGCGTCGCCCTTCGCGCTCCAGCGGATCTCGCCCTGCTCGTACCGGCGAAGGAAACCATGGGTGTCCCCCGAGGAGACGCGGGCGAAGGGACCCGCTGGGTCGCCGAGCACGGCCGCGTGCACGACGTCGACCTGTTCGATCGCGGCGGCGGCGTCCGGCAGCCCTTCCAGCCAGTCGAACGTGGCGGTCAGCTCGGCGACGACGGGCCGCGAATGGCCCGGGTTCATGGTGCCGAGCAGTGACACCGCCAACGCTTCGTCCCGGTGGAGCAGGACCCACGCCACCTTGGCGGCGGGCGGGACCCGCATCGCGGCGAGCGCCTGCGCCGCTTCGGCCTGCGGCAGCTTGGCGACCAGCTCCGCGGCCGCCGACGCGGACAGCGCCTCCAGCATCGCCGCGTCGATGCGCCGGCCGCCGAACCAGAAGTTCCACTGGACGTTGTGGTTGCCGCTCAGGACGCCCTGACCGCCGGAGAGGTCCGTCATCCGGACAGTGTGCCAGCAGGCCGCGCCGGCGGAGGACCGACGAACGGTTCAACTGGGGGCTTCGATCATCCGCTCGATGACGGCGCCGGCGCCGCCGCGGGCGGCGGCGGTGAAGCCGAGGTTGGACGCGACGAAGTGGCAGCGGGCGGCCGGGGAGGCCATGGCGAGGCGGGTGAGCTGGGCCTGCGCGGCGGGGATCAGGTGGTCGGCCAGGTCGGCGAAGTAGCCGCCGAGCACGACCACCCGCGGGTTGAACAGGTTGACCAGGATCGCGCCGCCGTGGCCGAGCCAGCGGCCGATCCCGGCGACCGCCTCCAGGGCCGCCGGGTCACGGGCGTCGAGCCGGCGGCGCACCTCGGCGATGCGTTCGCGGGGATCGGGGACGGGGCCGTCGCCGAGGCCGTACGCGAACTCGGGCGTGATCCGCCGGACCAGCTCGGCGAGGCCGACCTTGGTCTCCCAGCAGCCGGTCCGGCCACAGCCGCACGGGTCGCCGACGGGCTCGACGGGCAGGTGGCCGATCTCGCCGGAGAACCCGTCGGCGCCGCGCAGCAGCCGGCCGTCGACGATCGCCCCGCCGCCGACGCCGACCGAGCCGGTCAGGTAGACGAGGTCGGCGGTGCCGGCGGCGACCCCCCACGTGTACTCGGCCAGGGCCGCCAGGTTCGCGTCGTTGTCGACCCCCACCTGCAGCGCGGGGTCGAGGCCGGCGGCGAGACGGGACACGACGGGCACGTCGTGCCAGCCGAGGTTCGGCGCCACGACCACCACGCCGCGGGCGACGTCGACCAGGCCGGGGACCGCGACGGTCAGGCCGACCGGGGTCACGCCGTGGTCGGCGAGCTCGGCGATGGTGCGGTCGGCCGCCGCTGCTAGGTCGTCCAGGCACCCCTCGACGTCGCGGCGCCGCGCGTCGAACCCGACCCGACGCTCGACGACGGTCCGGCCGGTGAGGTCGCAGGCGTGGACCGCGAGGTAGTCGACGTTGATCTCGATGCCGACCGCGCCGAGCTCCGGTGACAGCGCCACCACCCGGCCCGGGCGGCCGGCGGTGCCGGAGCGTTCGAGCCCGGTCTCGCGCACCAGCCGCCGGCTGAGCAGCTCCTCCACGAGGCTCGACACGGTCGTCTTGTGCAGCCCGGTGGCCGCGGCGATCGCCGCGCGCGACCTCGGCCCGTTGGCGCGGATGTGGCGCAGCGTCCGGCTCAGGTTGGCGCGGCGCACCGCCAGCTGATCCGTCGTCTCATGCGCCGGCCCCACGCCCCCAAGGTCCATGGCCACCATCGTGCCTCCACGGGCCGCGACCCGGCTCCTCGGGTCGGGCCGGAGCCGCCGGAACGGCACTGTCGGTATAGCGTCTGATCACTCCCAAGATATTGATAGATGTGATTGCGTTCGCGGTGTCCTGTCCACTCCTTTCCGCCAGGAGGAGGGTCCACATGCGCAGGAAGCTTCCCGCCCTGCTCATCGCCCTGGTCACCACGCTCGCCGCCGTCTTCGGCGCCGTCTCGCCCGCCGCCGCGGCGCTGCCCGACGCGGTCGGGTTCGTGCTGTGGAACGGCGCCGCCACCGTCCCGTCGGGCACGTGGCCGGCGGCGACCAGCGTCTCCCCCGGTCCGGTCGGCATCTACACGATCAAGTTCCCCGGTCAGGCCGCCAAGGGCGGCGTCGTGCACGTCACCGCGATCAACTCCGGGCCGCGCTTCTGCCAGGCGGTCAAGTGGGGCCCGTCCGGCACCGACGAGATCGTCGTCGTGCAGTGCTCCCAGCCCGGCGGCGTGCTCGTGGCGACGGCCTTCACCGCCCTGTTCGACAGCAGCTCCGCCCCCATCAGCAGCGCGATCAACGGCCGGTTCGGCTACGTGGACTGGAACGACGCGACCGGCACCATGGTCGACCAGTTCAACTCCTCCGGCGCCGTCAACGGCGTCACCCCGCTCGGCGGCGGCGTCTACGAGGTCAAGCTGCCCGGCCTCAGCACCGCCGGCCCGATCGACGGCAGCCTGCAGGTGACGGCCGTCAACAGCACCCCGGCGCGGTGCAAGGTGCGCAACTGGACGTCGAGCCCCGCCGGCCAGGTCGCGTACGTCGCCTGCTTCACGTCGACCGGCGCGCCGTTCAAGACCCGGTTCACGCTGTCCTACCAGTACAACCAGTCGCTGTGGGGCGCGGGCTGGCCGCCGCGCTACTTCGGCTACCTGTGGTTCCGCCCGCCGGTCGGCCCGCCGTCGACGAACTTCAACTCGCAGGCCGGCTTCGGCGTCAACACGCTCATGAGCGCCGGCGTCGGGCTGTCGCTCGTCACGTTCCCGCGGCTGGTCGGGCTGCCGGACACCGTCCAGGTGACCGCGTCCGGCGGCACGTCGGAGTTCTGCAACCTGCTCGCGCCGTGGGTGCACAGCGCCACGGACACGATCGTGCGCGACGTCGCCTGCTACGACAGCGGCGGCGCCCGGGTGAACACCGGCTTCCTCGTCAGCGCGAACGCGGCGGTGTAACCCCTGGTGCCCGCCCCGGCCGTCGTTCAGGCCACGGGTGGGGCGGGCGCCAGCCCGGTGCAGCGCCGCAGGTCGGTGAAGCGCTTGGTCGCGGCGGCGGCCGATGTACCGGTGAGCGGCTTCGGCTGGCCGGTGCCGGACACGACCGCGGGGACCAGCTCCGCCCCGACCACGTCCCGGCCGCGCACCCGCACCTTGAGCACACCGGTGTCGGCGGACCCCACGTACCAGACGAAGTTGCCGAGCCCGTAGGCGACGTAGGTCCGCCCGAGCCACCCGTCGCCCTGCAGCACGTGCGCGTGCGCCCCGATGATCATGTCGGCGCCGGCCTCGGCGAGCGCGGCGGCGAAGGTCTTCTGGTTGTCGTTCGGGCACGACTCGCGCTCCGTGCCCCAGTGGTTGAACACGACCACGACGTCGGCCCGCTCGCGGGCGGCCTTCACCGCGGCGACGGCCCGCGGCACGTCCCACGCGAGGGCGATCCCGGGCGTCGCGGGCCCGGCCTTCCAGCTCTCCGCGAGGGTGTGGATCTGGCTGAATCCGACGATCGCCACCCGCACCCCACGGGCGGTCAGGATGAGCGGCGCGTAGGCCTCGTCGATCGTCCGCCCGCCCCCGAACACCGGCATACCCTTCGCGGCCGCAGCGTCCAGCGTGTCGGCGAACCCGACCCTGCCGTAGTCGAGCGCGTGGTTGTTCGCGATCGAGACGGCGTCGATCCCGGCTGCCTTGACCGCGTCGTACGCCGTGACGGGCGCCCTGAAGTGGAACTCCTTCGGCTCCGGCGTCCCCCGCGTGGTGACCGCCGTCTCCAGGTTGACCACGGCGAGGTCGGCCGCCGACAGCACCTCGGCCATCGGCCCGACCGCGGTCGCCGGGTCCTTCAACAGCCCGGCGGTCCGCTCGGTGAAGTGCACATCCCCACCGAACGCCAGCGTCAGCTCCACCGGCGCCGCGACCGCCGGCGGCGACCCGGACGGTGACGGCCCAGACGGTGACGGCCCAGACGGTGACGGCCCAGACGGTGACGGGTATGGGGACGGGGCGGTCGCGGGTGGCGGTGCCGCGCTGCACCCGGCGAGCACCAGCGCGGCCACCACGACGACTGCCTTCACGGCGCTCAGCGTACGAGCCCGGCGCTTGTCCGGCCTAGAACGGGTGCGGGTCCAGGAGGCGGTGCAGGAGCCTGCCCTCCTGCACCGCCTTCACCACTGGGTGCTGGTCGCCGAGCGCCGCGTCGAGGTCGGCGAGGACCTGCGGGTCGACGCCCGTGGGTGAGCCGATGAGGGAGGCGTTGGCGCGGGCCCGCAGGGCGTCGGGGTGCCTGACGCCGAGCACGTCGGCGGTCAGGTCGGCAACCCGAGGCGCGAGGGCAGCCGCCTCCTCGACGCGGCCGTTCTCGTGCAGGATCACCGCCAGGTTCGCCTGGGCCGCGAGCAGGAACGGGTGCCGGTCGTGCAGCGCGGCGGAGAGCCCTTCGCAGGCCGCCTCGGCGGCGACCAGCGCGGCGTCGAGGTTGCCGAGCGCCCGCTCGATCGCCGAGAGATTGTTCTCGCACACGAGCGTGTGCGGGTGCTGAGGGCCGAGCGAGCTGGCGTACGCCGCGCGGACCGCGTCGGTCTCCCACCGCGCCTCGGCAGTCTTCTGCAGCGACAGCAGGTTCGTGGCGCGGCTCAGCCGGCAGGCGAGGGTGTCGGGGTTGTCGGCGCCGAACTGGCGGTCCAGGCTCCGGTAACAGTCGTCCAGGATCGGCTGGGCCTCGTGGGCACGGCCGGCGCTGCGGATGGACACCGCGAGGTTGACCCGGGCGCTGAGCGTCCAGACCGCCTCGTCGCCCCGGAGCTCTCCGTATCCAGCGACGACCTCCAGCAGCAGGCCGATCGACCGGTCGTAGTCGCCGAGCTCGCGCAGGCCCCGGGCGAGCGAGCCCTGCGAGCAGAGGTGGAAGAACGTGCGGCGGCCGAGGACGACCTCGCGGCGCTGCATGGTCTGCTCGTCCTGCTCGCGGGCCAGGGCGAAGTGGCCGGCCAGGCGCAGCGACGAGGCGAGATTGTGCTGCGCCGCGAGCGTCCCGGGGTAGTCCTCACCGTACTCCTGGGACCAGGTCGCGTACGTGGTGCGGTCGCGCTCCAGCGCCTGCCCGTAGTGGCCCAGCGCACGCAGATCGGCGCCGAGACCACTGGCCGTCATGAGCGTGTCGAACGCCGTGTCGCCGAGCAGCTCGGTCTGCTGCCGCAGCGTCTCGGTGTCCAGGTCGCGGGCTTCCCGCACCTGGCCGAGGTCGCGCAGCGCGTTGGCGTGGTTGAACTGCGCGCGCAGCAGCGGCACGAGCAGCCGCTCCCGCTCCGCCGGGTCGGTCAGCGTCGCAAGCCGCTCCCGCCAGGCCTGCTCGATCCGCACGGCGAGATCGTGGCTCTGCATGAACGAGCCGCGGACCCACACGTAGCGGATGCGGTCGACGATCAACTCCAGCACGGCCGGGTCGTCGGACACGAGGGCCGTGTCGAACAGCGACCTGACCGGGGACCCGGGCCCGGCCTCGACCTCCAGGTGCGGCCAGAGCATCCGGTACCGGTCCCAGGTGCCGGCGTTGTCCACGTCGCCCTCGGGGCGCACCTCGGCGAACACCCGCAGGATGTCGCGCTGGGTCGACCCGATCTCCTCCCGCGACATCCGGGCACGCACGACGTTCTGCAGGATCCGGTGCACCTGGATGCGGCGGGCGCTGCTGTCGAGTTTGAACAGTGCCAGCCGGTTGAGCTGCTGGATGAGTCGGGCGGCACCGGGGCGCCGGAGCAGGGTCGCGTCCGCGCGCCGCAGCAGATCCAGCATCGAGTTGTTGTTCAGCAGATCCAGCGCGATGTCTGGGGCGAGCAGCGAGCAGACCTCCAGTAGCCGGTAGGCGCCCGGCGACTCGGCCTGGAGCTGGTCGAGCGACAGCTCCCACACCGCGTCGACGGCGGCGTCGGTCTCACCGGCGGCGATCTGCTCCCGGTACTGCGCCGGAGTCATGCCGCTGGACGCGAGCAGCGCGCCACCGACAGCGACGGCGATGGGCAGATCGCCGAGCAGATTCGCGATCTGGCCCGCCTCGTCGACGGAGATGTCCTTCACCCTGCGGCGCAGGTGCGCGACGCTCTCCTGGCGGGTGAACACCTCGACCGGGAGGGTCTCGGCGCTGTCGCCCCACGTCTGGTTGCGGGTGGTGGCGATGACGTGGCCGTGGCCGCCGGACGGCAGGAAGCTCTCGATGTCGGCGAGCTCGTCGACGTTGTCGAACACGATCAGCCAGCGGGCGTAGTCGGCGGTGCGGCTCAGCGCCTCCAGGACGGCGCGGACGCTCAGCGGCACGTTCTGCTGGCGGGGCAGGCCCATGCGCTCGCCGAGGTCGGCGAATGCGCTGTCGATGAGCACCTTCGGCTCGGCGTTGATCCAGTGGACGAGGTCATAGGCGGCGCCGAAGCGGTGCACGTACTCCAGCGCCACCTGGGTCTTGCCGACGCCGCCGAGCCCGTGCAGCACGACGAGGGCCGGGCTGCCGGGGCGGGCCTGGCGCAGCGCCGCGCGCAGGGCGCTGAGCGTCAGGTGCCGGCCGGTGAACTGCACGTTGGCGAGCGGCGCGTTGGTGACGTCCGGGCCCCTGCCGGGGTAACGCCCGGCGGCGGCGTCCGGCGCGGGCCGGCCGAGCAGGCCGGTGACCTTCTCGACCGCGTCCCTGGCCGACAGCCCGCTGAGGAACACCGAGGAGTCCGCGGCGAGCTCCGGCAGCGGCGTGGTCTCGTCGACGTAGACCGCCAGCGAGCCCTCCGGCAGCGGCAGGCCCGCCTCGAGGTAGGACGACGACACGATCACCATGGACCGCGGCGGCCGGGTCGACCGCTCCGCCTGCGCGGGGTCGAGCACGGTGACGCCGCTCGCGGCGAGCAGCCGCTCGATCCACTCGTGCCACACCTGATCCCGCGGGGCGTGCCGCAGCACGATCTCGGCGCTGCGCACGACCCGCTTGCGCTGGAACCGGTCCCGCCACTGCGTCCGCAGTGTCTCGTCGAGCCGCGGCATGGAGGTGACCTCGCCGTCGGTCACCGCGGCCGTGATGTTCTCGTAGGCGGTGAGCAGCGACGTCTTCGCCCCGTGCCGGTCGCCGAAGGTGGCGAGTGTCTCCTCGTAGGCGTACCAGGCCAGGTAGGGCACCTCGACGTCGAACCAGTAGCGGTCGCGATCCGCGTCGCTGAGCCCGCTGGGGAGGCCGGCGAAGCGCAGCATCGCGTGCGAGCGCCCGGTATCGGCCTTGTCCTTCTCGGCGAGGTCGACCCGCATCGGCACCGGCAACACCCGGATCCTGCGGTTGTGGTACTGCTGGCTGACCGCCCGGGCGACCGACGCGGCACCGTCGATGCCCTGCTCGCTGAGCGTGAAGCAGGCGACGAGGGCGTCGGGCAGGTGGATGGTGCAGATGTCGGCGACGTCGCTCAGGCCGGTGCGGCTGTCGATCAGCGTGTAGTCGTAGTTGCGCTTCATGTCCGCGCGCAGCGCGTCGAAGAGCATGCCGCCGTGGAGCTTGTCGTAGAAGACGTCCCAGTCCAGCGCACCGACGGCCGGCTTGTAGTCCCGGTTCTGCCGGCCGGCGGACAGGAAGTCGATGCTGCCGCCCTCGGCGAAGTCGTACTCGACCGAGAACGCGAACCTCTGGGTGTCGGCGAAGTGCGCCTCCCAGCCGGCCGGCAACTCCCGCGGCTGCTGGGCGTTGACGGCCCCGTTCTCGAACTCGCGGATCATGTCGATCACACCGGCGCGCTGCCGGACCGCGGCCTCGTCCAGGAACGGGTTGAAGAAACGGTGCAGGCCAGGCGACTCCAGGTCCCAGTCCACCACCAGCACACGCTTGCCCGCTCGGCGAGGATCCACGCGACATTGGCCAGCGCCATGGTCCGGCCGGTGCCGCCCTTGAACGAGTAGAAGGTGATCACCTGACCGTTGCGATCCATCATCGACTCGCTCTCAGAAGGTGGCGTCGGACGACTGCTCGACGGCGGTGGGGCGCGAGGATCTCGACGGTGCGTTCTTCAGGTACTGACGGACCGCCTCACTGACGAGTTGCGGCAGGTGGGACACGGGTCGATGAGCAGGACCGCGGTCGCGATCGCGGCGGCTGTCCGGTCGGCCGGTCACGTGGTCCGTGGGGGCCAGCCGTCCAGCGTCGTGCGCACGCCCGCGACGAAGCGCGCGCCCTCACGGGTCAATGTCGCGGTCCGCGCCAGGGTCTCGGCCGCGGCGGCGACCCAGGCGCGGTACCGGTCGAAGTTGGCCGAAGCCTCCGGGCCGGGCCGGCGACGCCACAGATCCGCGATCGCCAGGTGCGCATACAGCCCGTGCAGCGCCCCCTCCAGGGGTCGCGGGTCCCGGCGCCACGGCACAACGACGGTCGTGCGGTCGTCCGGGTCGAACAGGTCGCACACGTCGAACACGGCGCCGAGCTTGACGTGCTGGAGCTCGTGCACGAGCAGCACGGCCGTCTGCGCCCCGCCCGCTTCGGCCAACCCGACCGCCGCGAACGCGTCGCGGTGGGTGGCGCTGCGCAGGGCGCCGCCGGGGTCTGCCCGCAGCGGCACGACGGCGCGCACCCCGGCGCGCAACGCGGGAAGGTACTCGGCTGCCTGCTCGGCGAGCACCGTCCACGCCTCGCTGAGCCGCCCGTCCCATGCGGCGACGTCGGCGTCGCCGAGCCGGCCGGTGACGGCCCAGCCGTGGCAGTCCCGGCCGGGGTCCAGGTCGTCCAGCAGCACGCGCCAGCCGGCGGGTCCGGCGTGCCGTGCCGGCAACCAGCTCGGCCCCGCGGCGGGCCGGTCCTCCAGCCACGACACGGCGACCGGGGCCTGCCCGGACGCCACCACGGTGAAGCCGGCCGGGGTGACCGACAGCGTGGCACCGCCAGGTGCGGGACCGGTCACGGCGCTGCCGAGCCCCGGCAGGTGGACCACGCCGTCGCGGACCGGCACCCACAGCCGCGCGTCCGTGCCGGCACGGACCGCGGCGGCGCCGGCCAGTGCCGCGAGGCGGCCCAGGTCTGGCGGCGGGTCCGTGTCCGGCTGGTGCGACAGCAGCCAGAGCCGCAACCACGGCTGCTGGAGCCCCTGCCTGACGGCGGCCGGAGCCTTCTCGTCCAGCTCGCACAGCAGGGCCCACGCCTCGGCAACCGGCGGCGGCAGCTGCGCCCGCTCCGCCAGGTCCCACAGCAGCGCCCGCACGAACGCCTCTCGCATGTTCATGAGCAGCTGCACGGCGCCCGCCGAGCCAGCGCCACCCGCGAGGTCGTCCAGCAGCTGGTCGAGTGCGGGACCGGATGCCATGATCGCGCCGCCCTCGGCGTTGTCCGGCTGCTGCCGCATCGACAGGACCAACTCCTTCAGGTCGGCGCAGTGCACCGACGGGTTGTCGAAGCCGCTGCCGGACACGGATGTCGCGGCGAGTCCCCGGCGACAGTATGCACCGCGGGGGCCGGGCGGCTCTGCGTGCGTTCGGCCGCAACGCGGATCCGTTTGTCGTATTGCCCCCGGCGAGCGTGGCACTGCCCGGTGCGGCGGGTTCACGAGGAGGCCCGCACCGCCGGTGGGACGGTCCACCACTGGTCGGGGCGATCGACGACCGGGGCGGTGAGGCCGTCGCGGTCGACGCGGGCGAGGCGGAGCAGGAAGGCGGCGATGCCGGCCGAGCCCTGCATCCAGGTGGGGTTCGGCGGCAGTAGCGGCGGGTCCTGGCGGTGCTCGACGAACCGCCAGTGCGCGCCCGCCTCGTCGAACAGCGCGCGCTCCGCCAACGCGTCGGCCATGGTGCGGGCGGCCGCGAGCAGCGAAGCGTCCGAAGTGGACTGGGCGGCGTCGAGGAGGATGTCGCCGACGCCGGCGGTGCCGCAGCAGCGGCCGTCGTTGTCCCAGAAGCCGGGGCGCAGGCGGGCCGGGACGCCCGAGGTGAGGACGGAGTGCAGGCAGCGGCGGCGCAGGTCGCCGACCGGGAAGCCGCCGACCTCGGGGATGCCGGCGAGGGCGAGGGCCGGGAAGAGCTGTGAGGTGCCCGCCGGGCCGTGGCACCAGTTGTACGTGACGGGCTCCACCTCCCGCTGCGACCGCGGGATCGTGTGCTCGACGGCGAACCCGTCGCCGGACAGGTCCGCGATCGCGGCCAGGTGCTCGCCGCCGCGCCGCGCCGCGTCGACGAAGTCGGCCCGGCCCAGCGCCCGGCCGGCCACCGCGAGGGCGGCGGCGACGCCGGCGGTGCCGTGCGAGAAGTTGGGGTTGCTGGAGCGGTACCCCGGCCACATCCGCCAGTCGAGCCCGTGGTCCGTCGGCTCGGCGGCCCGCAGCAGGGCCTCGCCGCCCGTGGTCATGATGGCGTCGGCGAGGTCGCCGCCGGCCCACGCGGCGGCGTGGACGACCCCGGCGGTGCCCATGACGACGTCGGTCAGCGGCGCGCGGCTGCCGGCCCTGATGTCGAACGTCGTCTCCCACCCGTCCGGGGTGCGCAGGTGCGCGAGCCGCTCCAGCGCGATCCGCTCCGAGCCGGGCGCGAGCAGGCGCAGCACGGTGACGTCGCCGGCGAGGCCGTCGTACAGCGACGGCTCGACCCGGTCCGGGACGCCGGCCGTCACGCGCGCGACGATCCCGTCCGCGAGCGCCGCCTCGGCGCCGGTCAGCGGCCGGTGCAGGCGCAGCTCGGCGAGGACGGGCGCCAGCCCGGGCACGCCCGCGTACACCGTCTCGCGGTCGCGGTCCGGCCCGGGCAGCACCGGGCCGTCGTCGTCGGCGCCGACCTGGGCGAGCGTCCACGCCCAGGCCGCCTCGCCGAGCTGCTGGTAGGAGGTCACGTCACACCGCCAGGGAGTCGATGAGGCGATCGAGGACCGCGCCGATGTCCGCGCGGGCCCGCACCGGGTCCTCGGCCTGCGACAGGTAGAGCGCCGCCTCGTCGATGGCGCCGATGAGCACGTGCGACAGCGGCTCCGGTGGCTGCTCGGCGATCCGCCCGACCGAGATCGCGTAGCTGACCAGGCTCTGCACGAGGCCCATGCCGTGCCGGAGGCTGATCTCCCGCCACCGGGCCCAGCCGAGGACCGACGGCGCCTCGATCAGCACGATGCGCTGCACCTCCGGCTCGGCGCACGCGTCCAGCCAGGTCGCCGCGCCGAGGCGCATGAGGGCGATCGGGTCGGTCAGCCCGCTGCCGCCCACCGCGTCGTCGATGCGGCGGGTCAGGTCCGCCTCGACCGCCTCGAACACCGCGGCGAAGAGGTCGGTCTTGTCGGCGAACTGGTGATACATCGCGCCGCGCGTGACGCCGGCGGCGCGGACGATCGCCTCGGTGCCCACGGCGGTGAAGCCGGACGCGGCGAAGAGCGGCCTGGCCGCCTGGATGAGCGCGGCGCGGGTCGCCTCCGAACGCTGTTCCTGGGTTCGGCGATTGCTTTTCATACAGGCAGTACGTATGTTTGTTGTGCCATGCACTGAACATATCGCGAGGAGGCGCCATGCCCGCCGTCGACATCCCGCAGGGGCGCATCGAATACCGCGTGGCCGGCCCGGAGGACAGCGCGCTGCCGCCGGTCGTGCTCGTCCACGGCCTGCTCGTCAACGCCGAGCTGTGGACCCGCACCGCCGACGCGCTCGCCGCCCGCGGCATCCGCAGCTACGCGCCGGACCTGCCGCTCGGGTCGCACCGTGTGCCGTGGCCGCCCGGGACCGACCTCAGCCCGCGGGGCATCGCGGCGCTGCTCGGCGACTTCATCGCCGCGCTCGACCTGACCGGCGTCACGCTCGTCGGCAACGACACCGGCGGCGCGATCTGCCAGTTCCTCATCGACGCCGGGCACGAGCGCATCGGGCGGCTGGTCCTGACCAACTGCGACGCGTTCGACCAGTTCCCCCCGGCGCCCATCGGGCTGCTCGTCAAGGCCGGTCGGCGGCCCGCTCGGCTGCGCATGTTGGCGGCGTCGGTGCGGGCGAAGGCCCTGCGCCACTCCATCGCCGGCTACGGCGGGCTGGCCCGGGACCCCCTCGACGCCGCCCTGACCGCCCGCTGGGTCGCGCCGCTGCGCGCCGACGCGGCGATCCGTCGCGACACCGCCGCGTTCCTGCGCGGCATCTCGCCCGCGGAGCTGCTCGACGTCTCGACCCGGCTGCACACCTTCACGAAGCCGGTCCGCCTCGTCTGGGGCGACGCCGACCTGTTCTTCAAGCTGAGTCTCGCCCGGCGGCTGCGCGACGCGTTCCCCGACGCCGACCTCGTCGAGGTCCCGGGCGGTCGCACGTTCCTGCCCCTCGACGAGCCGGACCGGGTCGCCGCCGAGATCGCCCTCGCCGCCTGACAGCGAGGCGAGCCCGACCGGGTCACGGCCGAGATCGCCCTCGCCGCCTGACAGCGATATGGTGCAGCGATGCATCGCACCGCGCTGGTCACCGGGGCATCGTCGGGCATCGGCAAGGCGACCGCCGCCGCCCTCGCCGCGCGCGGCTACCGCGTCGTCGGCACCAGCCGCCACCCCGCGTCCGTGCAGGACCCTCCCGAAGGCGTCGAGCTCCTGCCGCTCGACCTCGAGGACGACACGTCCATCGAGGCCCTCGCCGCGGCCGCCGGCCAGGTCGACGTGCTGGTCAACAACGCCGGGGAGAGCCAGACCGGCCCGTTCGAGGACCTCCCCGCCGACGCGCTGCGCCGGCTGTTCCAGGTCAACGTCCTCGGGCCCGTCCGGCTCGCCCAGCTGCTCCTGCCCGGCATGCGGGCGCGCCGGCACGGCCGGGTCGTGATGGTCGGGTCGATGCTCGCGTCTTTCCCGCTGGCGTACCGCTCGTCGTACGTCGCGTCCAAGGCCGCCCTGAAAGGCTTCGCGGAGGGGGCGCGGCACGAGTACTCACCGTTCGACGTCTGGCTGACGACCGTCGAGCCCGGCTCGATCAGCACCGGTATCAGCGAGCGCCGCACGAAGTACGTCGCCGACGACTCCCCGCACCGCGCGGACTTCGAGCGGATGCTGGCCGCCCTCGACCGCAACGAGCGCAAGGGCGTGCCGGCCGCGCGGGTCGCCGCCACCATCGTCAAGGCCGTCGAGGCGCCCCGGCCGAAGGCGTTCTACGCCGTCGGCAGCAACGCTCCGGTCGTCTTCCCGCTGCGCCGCCTCATGCCGTCCTCGCTCGTGTCGAAGGCCACCCACCGCCGCCACGACCTGCGCCGTTAGCGCAGCTGCGGCAGCACCTCGAGAGCGAGGCGCTCCACCTGCTCGTCCCGGCCCGGGCCGGGCACCTTCAGGTTGAGCACCGTGAAGCCCATCGCGACGAGCGCCTGCAGCCGGTCCGCCGTGTCGTCGCCGGCCCGCACCTCGACGTTGAGGGCGCAGGTGATGTCCTCGGGCGAGCGACCCGCCCGCTCCGCCGCGGCCAGGACCCGGTCGCGCATCGCGGGGAGCGCCTCCAGGGACGCGTACCCCAGCGACGGCATCCACCCGTCGGCCAGCCGACCCGTCACGTCGAGGGCGCGGGGGCCGAACGTCCCGAGCCAGATCGGGATCCGGCGGTCCGGCTTCGGCTCCATCGGCGCGGCGGCGACGTGATGGATGCGGCCCGTGTACGTCGTGGCGGGGCCGGTCCAGAGGCCACGGATGATCTCGATCGCCTCGGCGAGGCCGTCGACCTTGTCGCGTGGCGACGGCACGTCGATGCCGAACGCGCGGAACTCCTCGTCGGACGAGCCGCCGCCGAGCCCCAGGATCAGCCGGCCGCCGCTGAGCCGGTCGAGCGTCTCGGCCATCTTGGCGACCATGGCGGGCCGCCGGTACGGCACCCCGAGCACCCTGGGCATCACCCCGATCCGCTCGGTGTGCGCCGCCATCCACGCGAGCATCGTCCAGCTCTCGTGGCTCGGATCCGCGCCGCTCGGATGGTCGGACGTGGACACGAAGTCGTACCCGAGCGCCTCGGCGGCGCGCGCCGCCGCGACCGGGTCCACCGCCGTCGACGCGGGCACGTCGACCCCAACCCTGATGCTTGACATGTCATGCACGCTAGCTCGCTTTCGTTTGACACGTCAAGCAGATCGCCTAGGCTTGGCCGCATGACGGAACCGCGCTGGCTCACCGACGCCGAGATGCACACCTGGCGCGGGTACCGGCGCATGCGCGGCCTCCTCGACCTCCAGCTGACCCGCGACCTCGGCGCCGACTCGGGCCTGTCCGACGCCGACTACGACGTGCTGACCGCGGTCTCCGAGGCCCCCGACCGGCGCCTCCCCCTCGGCGAGCTGGCCGCCTCGATCCGCTGGTCGACGAGCCGCCTGTCCCACCAGGTCAGCCGCATGGAGCAGCGCGGCCTGGTCGCCCGCGGCCCCTCCACCGCCGACGGGCGCAGCGCCACCGTCATCCTCACCGACCACGGCTGGGCCACGGTCCAGGCCGCCGCCGTCCACCACGTCGCCTCGGTCCGCCGCCACTTCATCGACGTCCTGGACGAGGCCGACGTCGCCGCGCTGGGCCGCATCGCCGACAAGGTCCTCGCCCACCTCACCGACGCGACGCCGCCCACTCCCCCACGCCGCCGTCGGTCCTCCGGCGGGTCAGTCGCGCAGCCTGCTCCGGAGGGCGGCGAGACGGTCGGGTGACAGGCCGTGGGCGAGCAGGTAGCCCTCGGCACCGCCCCACCGCTCGTCGACGAGGTCCAGCACCGCCTGGATCGACTCGGGCTCGCACTCGCCCGGCGACTCCCAGCACACCGACGAGAACGTGTAGTCGGCGACGATCACGTCGTCGGGCACGGCCGCGACGCGGAGCAGCAGGGCGACGAGCATGCCGGTGCGGTCCTGGCCCGCCTGGCAGTGCACGAGGACCGCGCCGGGCGGGGCATCGGCGACGGCGGCGACCGCGGTGGTGATGCGCCGGGCGTCGCCGGCGATGCGGCAGCGGTACAGCTCGTCGATGCCGGCCAGGTCCCATAGCTCGTCGGCGGGGTCGTCGTCGGGGTCGGTGAACGGGACCAGCCGGTACATCGGGTCCGCGGCCAGGACGTTCGGCCGCAGGAACGCCTCGTCGGCGCTGCGCAGGTCGATGACGCGGGTGACGCCGTGCGCCCGCAGCGCGGCCACGCCGTCGGGAGTGAGCCGGTGCGGCGAGTCGGCGCGCACCACGGCGCCGTGCCGGACCTGACCGCCGTCCGCGGTCGGCAGGCCGCCGAGGTCGCGGGCGTTGCGCAGCCCGGACCACGGCAGCGGGGTGAACCTCATGACGCCAGGCCGATGAGGACGGCCGCGACCAGCACCAGCAGCGCGCCGAGCACGAGGAGCCACCGCCGGCGGGCCCGCTGACGGCGGCGGCGACGCTTCCGTGCCGCCGCCCTGGCCGCGGCTCGCGACGCCCGCCTCGCGACCGGCCGGGCCTCGACCTTGACCGGCGCACCCCCGGGCACCGGCGCACCCCCGGGCACGGGCACGGCCTCCGGCACCGGCACGACATGCGGCACGGGCGCATCGTGCGGCACGGGCGCGGACCCAGGGACGGACGCGGCCCCCGGCACGGGCGCGGCGGCGTCAGACACAGGCGCAACGTCGAGTACAGGCGCAACCTCAGGCACAGGCGCCGGCGAAACCGAAGCCGCGGGCGCAATCTCAGCCGACGGCGCCGGCGAGACCGAGGGCGCCGGCGGGACCGGCGGCGCGGGCGGGACCGGAGCGGGCCGGGGTGCGGGCACGCGGATCGTCTCGGCGTTCGCGCGGGCGATGAGCTTCCCGACGCGGACGCTGGCCGCCCGCAGCCGGGCGGCCCGCTTCGGCGCCAGCTTCCGGCCGGTGATGATGCCGCAGGCCTGGGCGACCGCCACGACGAGGACCGGGTTGCTGATGAGGTCGCGGTGGCCCAGCATCAGCGCCGCGACCATGTTCCGGTCCACCCGCAGCCCCGGCGCAAGCTTGTGGGCGCGGACGACCTCGGCGATGTGCCGGCGGGTGCTCTTCGACCGAGTCCGGCCGCGGGGGCGTTTGCGGGCGCTGCGGTCCGCGGTCCGGGCGGCCTCCGCCACCAGGACGGCGACCAGCGAGTGCACCGCCTCGTCGGCCTCCTGCCAGCGCGGCGTCAGCGCCTCGGTCAATCCGTGGTCTCCCAGTGCGAACCCGTCGATCGGAGCAACTTACCCGGTGGCGGCCGCGGGCCAAACGCGGCGGCCGGAGATCCAGGTCTGGGTGACGCGGGTCGCGGGGTCGAACGGGTCGCCGTCGCAGATCGCCAGGTCGGCGGTCTCCCCCGCGGCGAGGCCGCCGGCGCCCGGCGCGCCGAGGGACGCGGCCGCCGTCACCGTCAGCGCCCGCACCGCCTCCGACGGGGTCAGCGCCTGGGCCGGCTGGATCGGCCGCCGCACCGCGAGCCTGAGGTTGCCGAGCGGGTCGAGCGGCCCTGCCGGGTGGTCGGAGGCGAGGGTCAGCGGCACGCCCGCGTCCAGCAGCGACCGCCCGCCGACGACCGTCAGGAAGCGGTCGGTGCCGCCGTCGACGATCTGCGGGCCGAACGTGGTGAGGAAGCCGGGCTGCACCGTCGCCCACGCCCCGCTCGCCGCGACCAGGTCGACGGCCGCCGGGTCGAGGAGCACCAGGTGGTCGATGACGGCGGCGCCGGCGGGGGCTCCCACGGCGCGCAGGGCGGTCGCGGCCTGCCGCACGGCGAGGTTGCCGAGCGCGTGCATCCGCGGGCGCAGCCCCGCCGACAGGTACGCGGACAGCAGGTCGGCGAGCTCCCGGTCCGAGTACCGCAGGTACTCCAGCCGCAGTGTCCGCCCCTGTACGGAGGTGCGCCGGCGCATCGCGTCGCGCAGCGGGCCCGGGTGCCGGGCGGCGACGGTCTCCTTGACGGCCTGCCAGGTGAGCCGGCCGAGCGCGCGGGCCGGCATGCAGACCGCGCACCGGTCGCCGCCGTCGAGGAACAGCTTCGCCTCGCGCCCGCTCGCCCCGTAGTCGCCGTCCGGCGCGACCGACGGCCCTTCCAGGGGGCTGAGCAGCCCTTCGCCGGCACCGACCGCCCACGACAGCCGCGGCGACGCGGGCGCCGCGAGGCCCAGCATCCGCTCGTGGTGCTGCGGCGGGACGTACGCCTCGTGCGCGTGCGTGATGCCCAGCGACACGCACCGGTCGAGTGCCCGGCGGGTCAGCGCGACCGGGTCGCCGGGGGCGGAGGCGAGCGCGCGGGCGAGGGCCTCGCCGTAGGCCTGCTCCCAGATCTCGCCGGTCGGCCGGCCCCGGCGGTCGAGGCTCACGTCACCGTCCTGGGCCCGCCGCGTGGTGATGCCGAGCGCCCGCATCGCCTGGGAGGAGACGGTGCCGCGGTGGACGTCGACGCCGCTGACCAATATCTGACGGCCGGGCGCGACGGCGTCGAGCTCGGCGGCGGTCGGCAGGCGCCGCTGCGGCCACCGGAACGGCCGGGCGTTCCAAACCAGCAGCCAGGGCGCGTGCGGGTCGGCCGCGGCCGCCGCCCCGATCGCGGCGAGCGCCGCGGGCAGCGACGTCCAGGCGGAGCCGTCGACGCCGAGCGTCTGCCACCCGACAACGGTGGCGTGCAGGTGTGTGTCGACGAACCCGGGCAGAATGTGACACCCTGCGACGTCGATCATGGTGTCCGCCGGCGGGGGCGGTGTGTCGTGCGCGCCGGTGGCGGTGATCCTGTCGCCGGTGACCAGCAGCCAGCCAGGCTGCGGGGTGCAGGTCGGGCCGGCCCAGATCGTCGCTCCGGTCATGAGTGTCCCGGCCATGCGGCAACAATACTTACCCGGATGCGAGTAGGACGGCTCAGGCGCCACGACGGCCGGCAGCCGAGGATGTAGACGGTCCGTGTGGATGGTCAGGGAGGAAGGGAACGGTCGTGACGTTCGTGCGCCAATGGGTGCTTCGGATCAGCAGCTTCGGGCTGACCTGGCTGTACGCGATCTACCGGGTGCACCCGGCGGTGTGGCGGCTGATGGCCCGCAACTACCGGCCGTGGATGGCCCGGTTCGCCCGCCTGCACGCGTGGATGACCTGCCAGTTCGCGGCGATCGACGTGCCCGCGTACGGCGACTTCCTGCGTCGCAACGACTGGCGGTTCCGCTGGTTCGACCTGACGTCCTACCCGCCGACCGCGAAGCTGACCTACGTGAAGGCGTACCCGGAGGAGCAGCGCTGCTGGCACGGCCGGATCGAGATCGCCGGCAGCGTCGTCGACGAGTCGTCGGGGTCGTCGGGCCAGCCGTACAACTGGATCCGCAGCAAGAAAGAGCTCGGGACGGTGCACAAGAACCTCGCCGGCTACACCACGCTGGTGTTCCCGTCGAAGCGGCGGTTCGTCATCAACGCCTACTCGATGGGCGCGTGGGCGACCGGCACCAACACCGGCATCGCGATGGCCCGCGTCGCGATGGTGAAGAACACCGGGCCCGACCTCGACAAGATCATCGACACGCTTCGGCACTTCGGGCCCGGCTTCGACTACGTCATCACCGCCTACCCGCCGTTCCTGAAGCACCTGCTGGACAAGATGGACGCGGTCGGCTTCGACTGGGCGCCCTACAAGCTGTCCGCGCTGGTCGGCGGCGAGGGCATGACCGAGGCGCTGCGTGACTACCTGGAGCAGCGCTTCACGAAGGTGCGCTCCGGCTACGGCGCCAGCGACCTGACGATCGGCATGGGCGGCGAGACCGACCTGACGGTGTGGCTGCGCCGCCGCCTGCGCACCGACCAGCGGCTGCGGGAGGCGCTGCTCGGCGCCGACGAGCACCGGCTGCCGATGATCTTCCAGTACAACCCCCTCGAAACTTATCTGGAGACCACCGCCGACGGCGAGATCCTGTGCACCATCAACACGACCGCGGTGCTCAACCCGAAGGTGCGCTACAACATCGGCGACGAGGGCAAGCTCATGTCCTACGCGGAGCTGACCAGGATCGTGGGCAAGGACGCCGAGATGCAGCGGGCGTTCGAGGGTGACCGGATGAAGCTGCCGCTGCTGTTCCTGTTCGGGCGGAAGGACAGCACCATCTCGTACATGGGCGCGAACATCTACCCGCAGGACGTGGAGAACGGCCTGTACCAGGACAACCCCCTCGCCCACCAGATCCAGAGCTTCTGCCTCACGCTCGAGGAGCACACCGACCTCGAGAGCCGCCCGGTGATCCACATCCAGCTGCGCGAGGCCGTACACCTGACGCAGCCGGAGCAGGAGGAGCTGGCCGACGTGTGCCGGCGCGGCGTGGTGCGCTACCTCGCCGAGGTCAGCCGCGACTTCGCGGAGTCCCTCGCCGAGGACCCCAGCGCCGCCGACCTGCGCGTGCGCGTCCACGAGCACGGCGCCGGACCGTTCGCCGCCAGCAACGGCAAGATCAAAAACGTCTACCTGGCCAGGAGCGCCGCATGAGGACCACCGACTTCTCGAAGGTGCCACCGGTCGGGCAGGCGACCGCGATGTTCGTCGGCGCCACCCGCTACCGCGGCCCCCACTCGATCTTCATCCTCACGTTCACCTGGTTCAAGATGGTGCGCCAGATGAAGCGGCTGCCCGGCTACTGCTGGCACACCGTCTACTGGCAGTGGCCGTTCACGCTCGGCACCATCGCGTTCTTCCGCGACCGGGACGCGCTGCTGCAGTTCGCGCGCACCAAACACCACCGCGACCTCATGTGCTGGATCACCGACAACGGCACCCGCAACGCCACCGGCGGCTACATCCGGCTCTACAACGCCGAGGAGAGCGGCTACACCAACGGCGTCTGGCGCGCCGAAGGCAATACGATGGCGCACATCGAGACCTACACGCCGCTGTCCCGCGAGACGGACGGCCCCGCCGTGCACCGGCCGGCGTCGTGACCGTCCACCTCGAACCCGTGACCGGCCGGGCCGGGCTGCGCGCGTTCTGCGACCTGCCGCTGCGGCTGCACCCGCGCGACCGGTACGTGCCCCTCGCCGACTCGGTCATCGCGGGCTTCACCGGCGACGGTGCCGAGCTGTTCCTCGCCCGCGACGACTCGGGCACCGTGGTCGGCCGCACCTGCGTCCACCGCAACGCGAAGTTCGACGCGAAGCTCGGCCGGCGGCACCAGCTCTTCGGCCTCACCGAGTTCGCCGACGACGCGGCGGCCTCGGCACTGTTCGATCTGGTCGCCGAGCGTGGCCGCGACACGGAGGCGCTGTTCGGCCCGGTCGGGCTGCTGCCCAACCAGACCGGCGGCGTCATCACGTCGGGCTTCGACGAGCGCGGGTTCATCGACTCCGCCTGGAACCCGCCGCACTACCCCGTCTCGTACGAGCGGCACGGCTTCACCCGCCGCTTCGAGGCCGACACGTGGCTGTGCGACGTCTGCGCGGGCGGCGAGTTCACCTTCGACGACGCGCGGATCGCCGCCGAGGACCTCGTGGTGCGGCACGGCTCCCGCCGCCGGTTCAAGGCGCAGCTGCCGATCCTGCGGGAGATGCTCAACGCGTCGTTCGCGCAGCTCGGCTACTACACCGAGATCGACGCCGACGAGCTGGCGAAGCAGACCGACGGGCTGTCGTTCCTGCTCGACGAGGCGCTGCTGCTGTGGCTGGAGAAGGCCGGCCGGCCCGTCGCGTTCATCGTCACCGTGCCCGACGTGTCGGAGTTCTTCATGAAGGTCGGCGGCCGGCTCGGCGTGCTCAACCAGCTGCGCCTGCTCGCCACCCGCAACCGCTACCGCCGCGACGCCGTCCTCATCATCAAGGGCACCGTCCCCGACGAGCAGGGCCGCGGCTACCTGACGCTGCTGTCCCGCGAGCTGTACCGGGGGCTGCGCGCCGGCGGCTACCGCACGCTGCGCAGCACCTACGTGGAGCGCGACAACCCGGCGTCCGCGGCGCAGTACCGGCGGATGGGCGGCCGCCCGCTGCACGGCTACACCTTCTACGAACGGGCGGTCGGATGAGCTGGGTGTCTTCGTTGCGGGCGGTTGAGGACGACTGCCGGCGGGCCCCGAGCGCGCACAACACGCAGCCGTGGGTTCTGCGGTACGGCGACGACGCCGTCGACGTGCACTGGGACCCTTCGCGGGCGCTGCCCGACTCGGACCCGACGCGGCGGGACCTGTTCCTCTCCCTCGGCGCGTTCATCGAGACCTGCCTGATCGTCGCGGCCGACGCGGGCCTGCCGGTGCGGGCGTCGGTGTCCGTCGACCGCGCCTCGCTGCGGGCCGCCAGCCTGGTGCCGGATTCCGCCGTGTACGAGACGCCCTTCACCCTCGCGTCGGTGCGGCAGCGCGGCTGCGCGCGGGGCGGGTACGCGCCCGGAACCCTGGACACCGCGACGCTCGCCGCGCTGGCCGCGCTCGGCGCCGACCTGCGGCAGCTACCCAGCCGCTCGCTCGTCAAGCCGCTCGCGGCGGCGGACCGGTGGATGTTCGGCACCCCCGCCGTCGTCGCCGAGCTGCGGGAGTGGATGCGCCTGTCGCCGAAGCATCCGCGGTACCGGCTCGACGGCCTCACGGACCGCGCGATGGCGCTGTCGCGCGTCGAGGCGTCCGGGCTGGCCGCGATGATCGGGCCGCGCGCCTACCGGGTCACCCGCCGGCTCGGCGGCCCCGCGTTGCTGGCCGCCGCGTCGAAGGGTCTGCTGCGGTACGACGGCAGCGTCCTCGTCCTCGTCGGCAGCGCCGTCACCCCGGAAGCGGTGATCGAGCACGGACGCGCCCTCGTGCGGGTGTGGCTGGCGCTGTCGGAGCGCGGCCTCGCCGTCCACCCGCTGAGCCAGCTCCTGGACTGCACGGCCACCGGCACCCGGCTCGCCGAGCGCCTCGGCCTCGCGCCCGACGAGGCACCCCTCGCCGTGTTCCGCACCGGCCGGCCGCTCCAGCCGCCGGTCCGCTCGGCCCGCATCCCGTCGGCGTAGGACGCTACGCCGGCTCGCCGGGCGCCGCGGCGATCCGGCCTCACACGCCGTCGTGCCAGGAGTGCCACAGGGCGGCGTACGGGCCGCCGGCGGCGACGAGCTCGTCGTGGGTGCCGAGCTCGATGATCCGGCCGTCCTCCATCACCGCGACCCGGTCGGCGTCGTGCGCCGTCTGCAGGCGGTGCGCGATCGCGATGACGGTCCGCTCGTGCAGCACCGCGGCGAGGGCCCGCTCCGCCGTCCGGGCGGCCGTCGGATCCAGCAGCGCGGTGGCCTCGTCGAGGATCACGGTGTGCGGGTCCGACAGCACCACCCGCGCCAGCGCGACCTGCTGGGCCTGGGCGCCGTCCAGCGGGTGCAGCGCCAGGTCACGGTCGAGGTCGTCGGCCCAGTCGGCGCCGACGGTCTTCAGCGCCTCGTGAAGCTCCTCGTCGGGGGCGGCCACGATGAGGTTGTCGCGCAGCGACTCGCGGAACACGTGGTGCTCCTGCGTCACGAGCACGACCTGCCGGCGCAGCTCGTCCGGTGGCAGGTCGGCGATCGGGACGCCGCCGACGGTGACGGTGCCGGCGGTGGGGCGGTCCACGCCCGCGACGAGCATGCCCAGCGTCGACTTCCCGGCGCCGGACAGGCCGACGATCGCGAGCCGTTCACCGGGGCGGACGGTGAGGTCGACGCCGTGCAGGACGTCATGTCCGGGCTCGTACGCGTACCGCACGCCGCGCACCTCGATCCGGTCGTCCCGGGGCGCCTCCGTCGCGGCCGGGGCCGCCGCCGGGATCGCGGCGAGGCCTTCGACGCGGGCGAACGACGCGCTGCTGCTCTGCAGCTGCTCGATCCAGATGAGGATGCTGTCCAGCGGGCCGACGAGCTGCCGCAGGTAGAGCACGGCGGCGACGACCGTGCCGAGGCTGACCCGGCCCCCGATCGACAGCATGCCGCCGACCAGCAGCACGAGGACCACCGGCACCGCATACGACGTCTCCACGAGCGGGAAGAACACCGTGCGCAGCCCGAGCGTCGCCAGGCGGGTGCGGTGGGTCTCGGCGATCGCGGCGTGCCCGGCGGCGAGGCGGCGCTCCCGCAGCGCGAACGCCTCGATCGTGCGGGCCCCGGCCGTGGTGGCGCTCAGCTCGTCGGCGAGCACCGAGTTGGCCGCCCCCTCCGCGAGGTACGCGGTGCGGGCCCGGCGCAGGTACCACCTCGTGACGAACCAGATCCCCGACAGCCCGAGGACGCCGACCACACCGAGCAGCGGGTTGATCACCAGCAGCGCCGAGCAGATGAACACGATCTGCACGGCGCCGACGGTCATGCCCGGCAGCACGTCGCGCAGCGTCGATGCGACCGCGTCGATGTCGGTGGTGCCCCGCGCGGCGAGGTCACCGGCCGGCACCCGCTCGACGACGGCCGCCGGCAGGGCGAGGGCGCGCCGGAGGAAGTCCTCCCGGATGCGAAACGCCGTGCGCTCGCCGAACCGGTACGCGATCGCGAGCGCGAACCGGGTGAGCAGCAGCTGCGCGACGGCACACGCGAGCACCGCGAGCGCGAGCCGGTCGACGGCGCCGCCCTTGCCGGTCACCGTGTCGACGATCCGGCCGAGCAGCCACGGCGCGCCGAGCCCGGCGATCGCTGCCAGGGAGTTGAGCACGAGGATCGCGACGACGGACGGCTTGTCGGCCGCGATCAGCCGCAGCGCCGCCCGCCCGACCACCCGCTGGCCGGCGATCGGCAGGGTCGTCGTCATGCGTCGTCTCCGAACGCGCGGGTCACCAGGGCCCGGTAGCCGGGTTGGGCGGCGAGGAGCGCGCGGTGCGTGCCGGATGCGGCGACCCTGCCGTCGACGAGGTAGTGCACCACGTCGGCGTGGTCCAGCAGCACCGGCGACGTGGTGGCCACGACGGTGCCGCGCCCGGCCCGCGCGGCCGTGAACCGCTCCGCGATCGCCGCCTCGGTGTGCGCGTCGACCGCGGACGTCGGCTCGACGACCAGCAGCAGCTCCGGATCTGCGTGGACGGCGCGGGCGAGCCGCACCCGCTGCCGCTGCCCGCCGGACAGGTTCCGCCCGCCCCACTCGACCCTGCGGTCCAGCTCGGCGGCGACGTCGTGCGCGACCGCGGTCCGGATCGCCGCGCTGACCAGGTCGTCGTCGGGCTCGTCGCGCCCCGCGACCACCTCCCGCAGCGGCCCCGCGAACAGGTCGGCGTCGTGCTCGGCGACCAGGATCCGGGCCCGCACCTCGGCCTGCGCGATCTCGGCGAGCCGCCGGCCTCCCCAGGTGACGTCGGTCGGCCCGTACCGCCCGAGCCGGTCGATCACCGCCGCCGACTCCTCGGGTCGCGCCCCAGCCAGCGCGGTCAGCCGGTCCGGCTCCACGACCACCCCGGACTCCGGGTCCCGCAGCGTGGCAGGCCCGTCCGGCGCGGCCGTCCCGCCCGGGTCGTCGACGGGCAGCTTCAGGAAGTCCACCACCCGCCGCGCCGCGACGAGCCCCCGCGTCGCATCGAACGCACAGAAGATCATCACATCGACGGGGATCACGAGCATGGCGGTGTACCCGTACACCGCGACCAGCTCACCGGCCGTGAGCTCCCCCGCCGCGGCCTGCCGCGCGGCGAGCCACACGACGAGCCCGAGGAACACCACCGGCAGCCCGCCGCCGAGCGCCCCGATCCAGCTGGACGGGCCGCCGACCCGGTAGCCCTGGTCCCGCAGCAGCGCGGACCCGACCTGGTAGCGCCCGTGGTAGACCTCCTTGCCGCCGAGGCCGTTGAGGATCCGCAGCCCGCCCAGCACGTCGACCAGCCGCGCGTTGAGCTCACCCTGCCGGTCCCGGTACCGCAGCCCGGCCCGCTGCGTGCGCCGCAGCAACGGCCCGACGAGCAGCACGAGCACCGGCACCCCGGCGAGCACCACCACGGCAAGGGTCCCCGACGTCCGGGCCAGCAGCACCGCCACCACCGTGTATGCCAGCGTCGACGCCACCCCGACCCCACCGACGTTCATCGCCCGCCCGATCGTCCACACGTCGGAGATGCCGATCGTGACGACCTCCCCCGCCGTGACCCCGCGCGGCAACGCCGCCCCCAGCCGTGTCGCATGCGTCATGATCAGATCCGCCGTCCGCAGCGCCGCCGTCATCCGCAGCTTCGTCATGCTCCGGTGCCGCATGATCCCCAGCCCCGCGCTCGCCACCCCCACCACCAGCACCGCCCCGGCCCACCCCGCCAGCGCCACCGGCCGCCGCGACTGCAACCCCCTGTCGATCGCCTGCGAGATCAGGAACGGCATGAACGCCAGCCCCATGAACCACAGCGACCCGAACATCGCCCCGAGCGCGACCCTGCCCCTGATCTGCCACCCGAGCCGGACCAGAAACCCCGCGGACCCCCCGACCTCCATCCATCCCATGCTGCCCCATGGACCCCGTACGCCGCCCGCCCGAGACGTTCGCGGTCAGCGATATCCCACCCGCCGCCCCGCCCACAGCGAACCGTCGGCCGCTGCCTCTCAGGATTCGTGATCGCGCAGCGGCGAGCACTCGTCGCCGAGGAGGGTCAGGACGGGGAGACGAGGTCGCGCTGGGTGGACAGGAGCTGGGTCATCTCGGTGGCGGGCATGGGGCGGGCCAGGTGGTAGCCCTGGCCCAGCGAGTAGCCCAGCTCGATGAGGCGGTCCGCCTGCGCGGCGTTCTCGATGCCCTCGGCGACGGTGTCCAGGCCGAGGGCCAGGGAGAGCTGCACGACCGCGCGGGCGACGGCCTGCCTGGCGTCGGCTTCCGGGGAGCCGGGAGGGTCGAGCTCGATGCCGTCGACGAAGGACTTGTCGAGCTTGATGATGGCGGCGGGGAAGGCGCGGAGCAGGCTGAGGGACGACTCGCCGGTGCCGAAGTCGTCGAGGGCGAGGCGGACGCCGAGGGCGTGCAGGCGGAACAGGGCGCGGGAGACCTGCGGGCCGCGCAGCACCGCCGACTCGGTGAGCTCGAGGACCAGGCGGTCGGCGGGCAGCCCCGAGTCGGCGAGGGCGGACTGCACGTCGGACACGAAGTCGGGGTCGTGGAGCTGGCGGGCGGAGACGTTGGGGCCGAACTTCTGCAGGGCGTCGGAGCCGAACTCGGCCAGCCAGGCGGCCGCCTGGCGACAGGTCTCGCGCAGGACCCAGCGGCCCAGGGGGACGATGAGGCCGGTGCTCTCGGCGGCGGGGATGAACTCGGCGGGCGAGATCATGCCGCGGGTGGGGTGCTGCCAGCGGGCGAGGGCCTCGACGCCGACGATGCGGCCGGTGCGGATGGCGATGATGGGCTGGTAGTGCACGGTGAACTCGCCGGCGTCGAGGGCGCGGCGCAGCTCGCCGCCGAGCTGGGCGTGGCTGGCGACGGGCTGGGCCATGCCGTCGTGGTAGCGGACCCAGTTGGCCTTGCCGCGTTGTTTGGCGGCGTACATGGCGACGTCGGCGTCGCGCAGGAGACTGTCCAGCGGGGTGCCGGCGGATGCGGTGGCGATGCCGACGCTGGCGTGCGCGAGCAGCCGGTGCTCGCTCAGCGGTCCGGTGAAGGCGTCCAGGACGCGCTGCGCGATCGTCTCGCCGAGCGCGGTCGGGTCGGTGACGAGGACGGCGAACTCGTCGCCGCCGAGGCGGACGGGCAGGCCGTCGGCGCCGGTCTCGCGGCGCAGCACGGCGGCGACCGCGATGAGGAGGTGGTCGCCGACGTCGTGGCCGAGGGAGTCGTTGATTCTCTTGAAGTCGTCGAGGTCGACCAGCAGGACGGTGGCGTCGCCGCGGTCGAGCTGGGCGGCGAGCCGCTGCCGGAACAGGGCGCGGTTGGGCAGGCCGGTCAGGCCGTCGTGGGTAGCGTCGTGCTCGAGGCGTTCCTGGGAGGCGCGCTTGTCGGCGAGCAGCCGGGCGTTCTCCCGGAACGCGACGAACTGCCGGACGGTGACCAGGCCTGTCACCAGTACCGACGCCGCGATCACCAACCGGTCGGCCGTGGTCAGCTCGCCGGGGATGACGGCGATGAGCGGCACGTCGACGGCGGCGACGGCCAGGTAGGGCAGCCACACCCCGGCGCGGCCCCGTCCGGCGGCGGCGTGCTGCCACTGGCGGCGCACGGCGAGGGCGCCGAGCACCGCCGCGAACGGCATGACCACCGCCTGGTCCGCGACGGAGCCGGCGTCGCCGCCGTGGACGAGCAGCAGCGCGACGACGGCGCCGGTCAGGCCGGTCGAGCCGATCAGGCGCAGGGCGGACCGGTCGATGGGGCCGCCGCGGATGTAGGCGACCTTGGTGATGCCGCCGGCGGCGAGCGCGCGCGACAGGCCCAGCAGGACGATGGTCTGTGCGCTCCACGGCGTGGCCGCCGTCATCACCGGGGCCAGCCCGAAGTGGAACAGGACGGTGCCGCAGCCGAGGAAGGCGATCGCGCGGTCCAGCCACTGCCGCCAGCGTTCGCCGGCGCCGGCGATGCCGAGCGGGACCCGCACCATCGCCCACATCGCGGCGAGGAAGCCGGCGCCGGCGAGGGCTGCCGCCGACAGCGGCATCGGCGGCAGGATCGACGTGTCGCGGAACCCGGCGACGGCGAGGACCGTGTACCCGGCGCCGACGAGGCCGAACGCGACCAGCATCAGCCGCCAGAACCGGACGGCCGGCGGGGTGAGCGGGGCGCGGCGCAGCAGGTCGAGGACCGCCGCGGCGGCGCCGGCCGCGGCGAGGGGCAGCGGCAGGTAGGACACGGTGGCCGGGCCGATGCCGGTGACCGTCCACAGCACGTACCAGAGCGCGCCCGCGGCCGTGACGCCGAAGGTGGCGGCGACGTGGCGCAGCGGGGCGCGATGGTCGGCGGTCACGCCGGGCAGGATCGGCGGTCCGGCCGGCACCTGAATGCGCGCACCCGGGTTGCGCCGCGATGGCAACCCCGGCGATGCGAGGCCGGCGAGCGGTCAGGCGACCTCGTAGGTCATCCGGACCCGGTCGAGCCGGCCTTGCCGCAGGTCGTCGCCGGGGACCACGAACGCCAGCCGGACCAGCTCGCCCCACGCGGTGCCTTCCTCGCCCTCCAGCTGGAGCAGCGGCCTGGTGCCGGGCCGCTGCGGGTGGTAGCCGTCGCCGAGCCGGCCCAGGACCTGGTGCGGGGTGTGTTCCGGTGCGAGCGCCCGGAGCACGTCGATGAGCGCCGGGCCCGTGGCGTGCAGCAGGGTGCGCAGCGCCGGGTCGTCGAGCTCCGGCACGGACCGGACCGGCCACGCGCCGAGCGGCTGCGCCGGGACGACCTCCGCGTGTTCCGGCGCCCGCTGTACCGGCCCGGCGCCGGGCACGTGAAGCACCCTGCCGGCGTCGGGCTCGTCGCGCCGGACCGCGGCGAAGAACAGCAGCAGGCCGTCGCGGGGCAGCGTCCACTCCGCGCCCAGCAGGCCGGCGAGGGCGTCGCAGCGCAGCTGGGCGAGGAGGGTCAGCGGCTCGCCGCCGGCGGCCGGCCAGTCGACGCCGGGCGGAAGGCGCGGCAGTCCGCCGTAGCTGCCGGCGTACCGGCCGCCGTCGGCGATCTCGTCGTCCTCGTGCTCCCAGTCCTCGAGCACCGCCAGCTCCAGCGCGGGCCGGGTGAGGGCCAGGACCGCCGCGACGATCGACGGATCCAGCTCGGCATCCCGGCCTGCCCTCCGAGTGCTCACCGGCCGCAGGTCGGCCGGAACGGGGCCGACGGCAGGTGCGTGGCCCACTCCTGCCGGGTCAGCGCGCGGCCGGCGCAGATGCGGTCCCGTGCCGCGGCGACGTCGAACGACCAGCTGACGATCCGGCCGTCCTCGGCGCCGGAGACGAGCGTGCCGGCGGCGGTGAACGCGAGTCCGCGGACCCGCGCGGTGTGGCCGGTCAGGGTGGCGAGGGGCCGCCGACCGGCGACGTCCCAGACGATGACGGAGTGGTCGTCGCCCGCGGACGCGAGCCGGCGACCGTCCCGGTCGAAGGCGAGCACCTGCACCGGCGCGGTGTGTCCACCGAGGACGGCGAGCTCCCGGCCGGTCGCGGTGTCCCACAGCTTGACGGTCCGGCTGTCGCCCGCCGTCGCGAGCATGCCGCCGTCGGGGCTGACGGCGATGTCCTGCACCGCGCTCTGCCCGGTGTTGACCCGGCTCAGCAGGCGTCCGGTCGCGGTGTCCCAGGTGTTGACGTAGCCGCCGGCGCTCGCGCCGACCAGGCGGCGGCCGTCGGGGGTGAACACCAACGACGTGACGATCCGCGGGTCGAGCGACGCGGTGCGGTCGACCGGCGCGCCGACGTCGCGCACGTCCCACATCGAGGGGCCGAGGGTCGCCGCGGCGAGGAACCCGCCGGTGGGGTCGAAGGCGAGGTCGGTGGTGACCCCCGACCCGTTCGTGCGCAGCGGCGCCGTCGCGGGTCTGCCCAGCCGGACGTCCCAGATGGTGACGGTGTTGGTACGGGTGACGGCGGCGAGGATCTGTCCGCCCGGGTGGAACGCGACGGCCTGGACCTCGTCGCCGTGTCCACTCAGGACGGTCGACGCCTTCCCGGCGGTGTCCCACAGCCGGACCGTCCCGTCGCTGCCGGCGGACGCGACGGTGGTGCCGTCGGGGCTGACCTTGACGTCGTGGACCCGGGCGGTGAACGCGCCGAACGGCCGGGCGGCGAGGTCGTGCACCACGATCGTGCCGTTGAAGCCGGCGGAGGCCAGGTAGGTGCCGTCCCGGCTCAGCACGACGGTGACCGTCTCGGTGCGGCCGCGGTCCTGCAGCGTCTCGAGGGGTTCGCGGCCGCGCAGGTCCCAGACGGTGATGGCGCCGTTCTCGTCGGCGACGGCGAGCCGGCCGCCGGCCGGTGCGGAGATGGCCCACGAGTACCCGCCGTTGCCCGGCAGCCCCGGCAGGGCCGCGGCCCGCCCGCCGGTGACGTCCCACATGGTGACGCCCCGGTCCTCCGAGGAGGCGGCCAGGGTGAACCCCTCCTCGGCGAACGCGACGGAGAACACGTGCTGCGTGGGCAGCTCGGCCACGACGGTGCCCGCGGCGACGTCCCACACCTTGGGCGCCTGACCGCCGGCGGCGGCGAGCAGCGACCCGTCGTGGCTGAAGGTCAGCGACGCCACGGCGTGCCCCAGCCCGGTGAGGACGGTGGTGCCGCCGGTACCGGCGTGGAACAGCGCGATGGTTGCGCCCTTGGCGACGGCGACGGTCATGCCGTCGGGGCTGAACGCCATCGCCGAGCCGAGGCCGTCGGCGTCGAAGCGGTGCAGCTGCCGCCGGGTGGCGGTGTCCCAGACGATGACGGAGCCCTTGGCGCCGTCGATCCCGACCGATGCGAGGCGGGTCCCGTCACCGCTGAACGCGACGCTCGCCGCCCGCCCCGTGTGCCCGGTCAGCGTGCCGGTGCGGGTGCCGCGGACGGGGTCCCACAGGCCGATCGTGCCGTCACCGGCGGCGGAGGCGAGCAGCGTGCGGCCGGGGTCGAACGCGACGGCGTAGATCGACGGCCCGCCGACGTTGAGCTCGCGCCGGCGGGGTGCCACGGCGGCGCTGAGCACCGCGCCGCGGGACTCGGTGGTCGAGTGCAGGCGCTCCGCCTCGACCGCGAGCAGGCCGGCGAGCTCGGGGTCGGTGGCCAGCAGCGACCGGGAGCGCAGGGACACCTCCTCGGCCAGCGTCGCCACCTGCTGCCGGCGCGCGTCCTGGCGCTGCCGGGTGGCGACGGCGCCGCCGAGCACGGCGAGCACCAGGAGCACGGCCATGCCGGCGACGAGCCGCTTCAGCCGGCGCGCCTGCCGCCGGACCCCGGCCTGCTCGGCCTCGGCCAGGTCGTTGCTCTCCTTGAGGAACGCGGACTCCAGCTGGTTGAGCCCGGTCAGGCCCTGCGCGGCGGCGAGCTGCGCCCCCCGGTACAGGGCGCCGCTGTCACGGTGCAGCGTCCGCCACGTGTGGGCGGCGTCGGTGAGCCGCCGGTGCGCGACGAGAGCGGCGCGGTCGTCGGTGAGCCAGCGATGCAGCCGCGGCCAGGCCCGGATCAGGGCCTCGTGCGCGACCTCGACGGTGCCGTCGCCGAGGACGACCAGGCGGGTATCGGTGAGCTCGTGCAGGACCACGGCGGTGACGCCCGGGTCGGCGACGCCGTCGAGCTCGGCGCGGGCGATCGGCCGACGGGTGTCCTCGGTGCCGTCGCCGAGGGCGGTGAGCCGCTGGAAGATCCGGCGGGTCGCCGCCTGCTCGGCCGGGGCGAGGCCGGCGTGGACCCGCTCCGCGGTCTGCGCGATCGCGCCGCGGACCCCGCCCCCGGCGTGGTACGCGGCGAGGGTGAGGGTGGCGCCGTCGCGGCGCTGCCAGGTCTCCAGCAGCGCGTGCGAGACGAGCGGCAGCGCGCCGGGCTCGTCGGCCGCGTCCGCGAGGACCGTGGTGACCAGGTCCGGCTCGACGCTCAGCCCGGCCAGCGCGGCCGGCCGGGTGATGATCTCCCGCAGGTCGCCGCCGGTCACCGGCCCGACGAGCAGCTGCGCCTCGTCGCGCAGCGCGTCGACGAGGTCCGCGTGCCGGCTCAGGTGCGCGAGGAAGTCCGCACGCACGCCCAGCACGACCGTGGTGCGGCGGTCCTCGCCGCGGGCGGCGTCCAGCAGCGCGGCGATGAACGTGCGGCGCTCGTCCGGGTCGGCGCACAGCGTGAACACCTCCTCGAACTGGTCGACGACGAGCAGCACCCGGGTGTCCGGCGGCGCGGCCGCGAGCGCGCCGCGCACGGCGACGTCCAGGGCGGCCCGGTCGCTGGCGAGCTCCTCCCGGACGCGGTGCCGGTCGGCGCCGGACAACTTCGTGACCAGGTCGGACAACGCGTCGAGGGGGTGTTCGGTCGGGGTCATCAGCATCGTGCGCCACGTCTTCGGCAGGGTGCCGATCAGGCCGGCCCGCAGCAGGGAGGACTTGCCGCTGCCGGATGCCCCGAACACGCCGACGACCGGCAGCCGGTCGATCTTCGCCCGGAGCCGTTCGACGAGCTCGGCCCGGCCGAAGAACCACTCGGCCTGCTCCGGCTGGAAGGCCGCGAGTCCCCGGTACGGGCAGTGCTCCTCGACCCGCGCGGTCCGCGCCGGCCGGTCCGCCGCGGCGGCCTCCCAGCGGGCGTTCCACTCGGTGGGGTCGCCGCCGCACGCCTCGGCGTAGGCGACGGTGACCTCCCGCGACGGCAGCCGGTCGCCCTTCGCCGCCTCGGCGAGCGTGCTGGCCGAGTAGTGGGCCCGGCGGGCCAGGGCCCGGTAGCTCGGGCTGCCCGCCTGCTCGCGCAGCTGCCGCAGCTGCCACGCGAGTCGCTGCACCGGACCGGCCTGAGGATCCACCGGCTTCTCGGGTCGGCCCACCATTGCACCTCCGCGATCTGGGGTCAGCACGATACCGCGGGTTGTCCGGCGTTGTTTGTCCGGTGCAAGGTGCACTGTCGGTCAATTCCCGCACCGTCCACGGTGGACGAGGCAAGGCAATCCGCCGACCAGGGCATTGCCGTCCACCGGAAAGGAAGGTGTCGATGATTCGACGGATCGCAGGGGCGTGCGTCGCGGTGGCCGCGGCCGCCGCGCTCACGGTGGCAGGGGGTGCCACCGCGCACGCCGATCAGGGCTGGATCGGTGAGTGTCATCCGCAGCAATACGGGGGCTGGTGTGATGGCAACGGACCTGACTGGCAGTACCGCGGCTTCGTGAAGTGCGCCGCCCAGTCCAGCGGCAGCAAGCCGTACTACGGCCCGTTCCGCTGGGCCGGCGACACCCGGGGCTCCTACGCGAGCTGCACGCTGGGCACGTCGTACAAGTCCGGCGGTGTCGAGGTCTATTACAAGGGCGTCCTGAAGGCGACCCACCCGTGAGGAGGGCCGTTCCGTTGTAACGGCGCCCGGCATGCCGGCGAACGCCGGGCCGTCACCACAGGGACGGCACGGGCGTCCGCCCCGGCTGAGGCATTACACCCCCTCCAGGCCGGTCCCCGCCCGCAGGTCCCGCGGGCGGGGACCGGTCGCACCGTCCACGCCGGTCGCACCGTCCACGCCGGTCGCACCGTCCACGCCGGTCGCACCGTCCACCAGGGAGCATCATGACGAAGCCGCGCGGCGGCTGCTGGCCATCGTGCGGCCTGAGTCGTGGGCGGAGCTCGGCCTGCGCCGGTCGGGCCGGTGCGGCGACGGCGCGGACTCGCTGGACGGGACGTCACCGCGCGTCCTCGGGCTGATCTGGGCCTGCGCCGAGCCCCGCTGTGACGCGGTGGCTCGGCGCAGGTGCGGTGCTGTCAGGCGCCGGCGTTCCTGCCGTGCGCGGGCGCTGGGCTCAGCAGGGGCCGTTGCAGGCCAGGACCTTGAGCCGGTCGAGGGCGCCGTTCCACTGGTTCGAGTCGCCGGCGAACGGGCCGGTGCTCGAGTACTGCCAGAACGACCACGTCGGCGCGCCGGCGGGCAGGGTGCCGGGGCTGCTGCTGTACCGGGCGAGCCACAGCGGCGAGTTGGCCCAGAAGCCGCTGTAGTTGCCGGTGCA
Organism: Dactylosporangium sp. NPDC050588; assembly: GCF_040654975.1. Taxonomy (NCBI): domain Bacteria; kingdom Bacillati; phylum Actinomycetota; class Actinomycetes; order Micromonosporales; family Micromonosporaceae; genus Dactylosporangium; species Dactylosporangium sp. NPDC050588. Next base: position 66,020 of record NZ_JBFAJA010000058.1, read on the forward strand.
GGTGACCCACCAGTCGGTCGTCGTGTAGATGGTCGCCCAGCGGCCGGTCCTGGTGTGGTACTGGTTGAGGAACGCGCGGATCCAGCTCACCATGCTCGCCTGCGACAGCCCGTAACACGTTGCGCCGTACGGGTTGTACTCGATGTCCAGCGCGCCGGGCAGCGTCTTGCCGTCCTTGGACCAGCCCCCGCCGTGCGCGACGAAGTAGTCGGCCTGCGCGGCCCCGCCGCCGCCGTTCGGGATCGCGAAGTGGTAGGCGCCCCGGATCATGCCGATGTTGTACGAGCCGTTGTACTGCTGGGCGAAGTACGGGTTCGTGTAGTAGGTGCCCTCGGTCGCCTTGACGTACGCGAACCGCGAGCCGGCGTTCCACTGCGCCGCCCAGTTGACGTTGCCCTGATGGCCCGAGACGTCCTGGCCGTAGGTGACGGTGGCGGCAGAGGCCGGGCTGCCGGTGAGGACCGTGGTGACGAGGGCGGCCGCCAGGGACAGTGCCGCCAGGGCTCTCTTGGACACGATGCGCCTCCTTGCTCCGGGGGTGTGGCAGATAGCTTCGCCGATTAGCTCACGGTGGTGGAAAACTTTCAATAGGCATCCATCTAAATTTGTCATGACAGGCTTCGATGGACACAGCGCGCTGAGCAGGTGTAATGTGCCGCGATGCAGGAAGTTTACGAACTTCTATGGATCCGGTAAGTTAGCACCGACGTTCCCGGGAGGCTCGCGCCATGGCCCGTCTCACCCGTCGCGACGCCCTGCGCGGCGCCGTCCTGCTCGGCGGCGCCGCGGCGCTGCTGACCGTCGCCGACCCTTCCGCCGGCGCGGCGCTGGCCGCGCCCGACCAGCCGTCGATCGACAGCTGCGGCGCCTGGGGAGCCCGCCCACCGGCCGGCCCGCTCACCATCGTCCAGCACCGCCCGAACAAGATCATCGTGCACCACACGGCGCTGGCCAACTCGACCGACACGTCCCGCGCGCACGCCTTCGCCGCCTCCCGCGAGATCCAGGACCTGCACATGGACGGCAACGGCTGGATCGACAGCGGCCAGCACTTCACCAACAGCCGCGGCGGCTGGCTCACCGAGGGCCGCCACGGCAGCCTGTACGCGCTGCTGCACAGCCAGACCATGGTGCAGGGCGCCCACTGCGTCGGCCAGAACGACCAGGCCATCGGCATCGAGAACGAGGGCACCTACCTCACCGAACAACCCCCGGCCGCGCTGTGGTCGAGCCTGATCGCCTTCTGCGCGTTCACCTGCCACCAGTACGGCATCCCCGCCACCGAGATCTACGGCCACAAGGACTTCAACAACACCCAGTGCCCAGGCCTGCTCCACGCCCGCCTCCCGGAGCTCCGCTCCGCCGTGGCCGCCCGCCTCTGACCCCTGATCGCGCCCGGTGCCGCATCACGGGTCGTCGCTGGACCTCGACGTGGTGTCGTCGCCGTGGTTGTACCGCCATGCCGAAGCCGACCTCGTCGCCCGCATCGTCGAGCAGGTCGACGCCGGGCATTCGGCGCCCGTCCGCGGCGGCGTTCGGATCAATGACCGGCCCTTGCCTGGGTGGGCGTCGAGGCGGCTGACGATCGGGCGCGGATACGGGCGCGAGTCGGGATGCCCAGGGCGACCGCGTTGCGGAGGGTGCCATGCCAGAAGGTTGTCGATCAGGTGGGCGAGTCCCGCCGCGGCCGGCTCGTCGGGGTCGACGCCGGAGTGGTGGGTACGGACCCATCGAGGACGGCTCCGGACATCAGTGGCCGTCGCCGGGCGCCGTCCTCGTCGGGTAGCGGGGGGCCGCCGTTGTCGGACGGGCCTGGACCGTGGAAGGCCGTCAGCGCGATCACGTGGGCGAGGTAGGCCGGGCGCTGATCGTCGGCGGGCGGAAGCCGCCACGCTCCGACCGTCATGCCACGGGGCGGAGGTCGCCCTTCACATCGAACATCATGCGATCATGTCGGAGGACGCGGGCACCCACGCGCAACACGTGATCCCCGCCCGCCGGAACTCGACGGGCCGAACGTGCCGCCTGCCGTGGTCACCGAACGGGCGCCACCGCGCTGCGGCAGGGCTGTCAGTCGACGTACCGGTCGAACAGGGCCCAGCCGGGTGGGGTCGCCATGACCGCGAGCATCACGGCGGTCGCGGCGCACGTCACGGCGAGCCTGGACCGACAGCAACGTCTTGATCGGCACCGATGCAGCATACGGACGGGATCGCCGGCGGGGGTGCCGGGCACGCCGCCGCCGGCGCCGGGTTCACAGCTCGTTGGGGCCCAGCGTGTTGACCGGGGAGCGCGGGGGCCGGCCGGTCAGGACGCGGACGGCCTCCTCGGTGGCCAAGGTGCGGACGGCGCGCATGGACTGTTCGGAGTAGTAGGCGGCGTGCGGGGTGACGATGGCGTTCGGCAGGTGCAGGAGGGGGTTGTCGGGTTGCCAGTCGCGCTGCTTGGCCGGCTCCTCCTCCAGGTCGTCGAGGGCCGCCGCGGCGATGGTGTGGTTGGTGAGGGCGTGGGCCAGGGCCGTGTCGGAGACGATGGGGCCGCGGGCGGTGTTGACGAGGACGGCGGTCGGCTTCATGCGGGCGAGGGTCGCCTCGTCGAAGAGGTGGTGGGTGTGGGGGGTCAGCGGGGCCTGGATGACGAGGTAGTCGGAGTCGGCGACGAGCTCGTCGAAGGCGACCGGGCGGACCCCGGCGGCGCGCAGGACCTCGGCTTCCACGAACGGGTCGTGGCTGATGAGCTCGACGCCGAACGGGCGGGCACGGTCGGCGATCAGCTGGGCGATGGCGCCGAAGCCCAGGATGCCGAAGACGCGGCCGCGCAGGCGGAAGATCGGGGCGCCGGACTGCCACTGCCAGGTGCCCGCGCGGGTCGCTTCCGAGTACGCGACGATGTTGCGCACGGCGGACAGCCACAGGGCGATGGCGTGGTCGGCGACCTCGTCGGCGCACCAGTCGTTCGGGGCGTTGGTGACCTGGATGCCGAGGCGGGTGGCGGCGTCGACGTCCACGATGTCGACGCCGGTGCCGTAGCGGGCGATGACGCGGCAGTTGGGCAGGTGCTGCATGGCGGTCGCGCCGATGTGGGCGTACTGGGTGAGGATGCCGTCGGCGGATCGACCGTAACGGATGACGTCCTCCTCGGTCTTGCACTGGCGCGATTCCAGGCGGAAGCCGGCCGAGGAGGCGATGTCGCGCTCGATCGAGACGTCGCCGAAGTCGGAGTCCGCGATCATGATCGTGCCCGATGCACCCGAGGCGCCGGGGGCGAAGTCAGTGGGAGTCACGGGGCAGTCCTTTCGTGTGCACGATGTCCTGGTACTCGACGGCGAAGTCCAGGCAGCTGCCGGTGTCCATCTGGCCGGTGTGTGCCCGGAAGAGCTCCTGCCAGGGCGTCTGGTCGACGCGCGGCGGCGGCACGTAGCCGCTCCACCGCTCTTCGATCTCCTCGTCGGTGAGCTCGGCGTCCAGCCGGCGGGTGGGCATGTCGAGGGTGACCCGGTCGCCGGTGCGCAGGATCGCCAGGTTGCCGCCGATCGCCGCCTCCGGGCTGGCGTTGAGGATCGACGGGGCGTCGGACGTGCCGCTCTGCCGGCCGTCGCCGAGCGTCGCGAGCGCCTGGACGCCCCGCATGATGAGGGCGGCGGGCGGTTGCATGTTCACCACCTCGGCGGAGCCGGGGTAGCCGATCGGCCCGGTGTTGCGCACGACGAGCAGGCAGCCCTCGTCGATGTCCAGCGACGGGTCGTCGATGCGCCGGTGGTAGTCCTCGGGCCCTTCGAAGACGACCGCGCGCCACGTCACCGTGGGTGCGGGCAGGAAGGCCGACGTGGCCACCGACATCTTCATCATCGCGGAGCGGAAGAGGTTGCCGTGCAGCACGAGGAAGCCGCCACGCGGCGAGAAGGCGTCGTCGACCGAGGGGGCGATCACGGACGGGTCCGAGGAGGGCACGGCGTTGTCGGCGATCGTGCGGCCGTTGACGGTCAGCACGTCGGGATGCAGGCGCCCGGCGGCGAGCAGGGTGTGGAGCACGGCCGGGACGCCGCCGGCGCGGTGGAAGTCCTCGCCGAGGTACGTCCCGGCCGGGGCGCAGTTGACGAGGACCGGCACGCCGCCGCCGACGGCCTCCCAGTCGTCGTTCGTCAGGTCGACCCCGGTGTGGCGGGCGATCGCGTTGAGGTGGATCGGGCAGTTCGTGGAGCCCGCGATGGCGGCGGTGACGGCGATCGCGTTCTCGAACGCCTCCCGGGTCATGATGGAGCGCGGCGTGACGTCGTCCCTGACGAGGTCCACGGCGCGGCGTCCGGTGTCGTACGCGATCTGTCCGCGCTCCCGGTGCGGTGCCGGGATCGCCGCGCAGCCGGGCAGCGACATGCCGAGCGCCTCGGCGATGCTGTTCATCGACAGAGCGGTGCCCATCGTGTTGCAGTGCCCGACGCTCGGCGCGGAGCACGCCACCCGGTCCATGAACTCGGCGTAGTCGATCTTCCCGGCGGCGAGGAGCCGGCGCGACTGCCAGATGACGAGGCCCGACCCCGCGCGTTCGCCGCCGATGTACCCGTTGAGCATCGGCCCGCCCGAGAGCACGATCGCGGGCAGGTTGACGGTCGCGGCCGCCATGAGGCCCGCCCCGGTCGTCTTGTCGCAGCCGGTGGTGAGCACGACCCCGTCGAGCGGGTACCCGTACAGGACCTCGACCAGACCCAGGTAGGCGAGGTTTCGGTCGAGGGCGGCGGTGGGGCGTTTGCCGGTCTCCTGCAGCGGGTGCACCGGAAACTCCAGGGGGATGCCGCCGGCGTCGCGGATCCCGTCGCGGACCCGGTCGGCCAGCTCGACGTGGTGCCGGTTGCAGGGCACCAGGTCGTTGCCGGTCTGCGCGATGCCGATGACCGGCCGGCCGGACTGGAGCTCGGCGCGGGTGAGGCCGAAGTTCAGGTACCGCTCCAGGTACAGCGCGGTCATGTCGGGGTTGGCGGGGTTGTCCCACCACTGCCGGCTGCGCAGGTCCACCGGTCACACCTCACCAGAGAAGGCCGGGTACTCCGACAGCGGCACGAGGTCCTTGGCCCAGGCCTCCAGCACGGGCGTGACCACCCGCCACGACTGCTCGGCCTCGTCGGCGCGGATCGACAGCGCCGGGTCGCGGTTGAGCACGTCGAGCAGCAGCCGCCCGTACGGCGGCAGGTGCGCGGGCGCGGGCGTGGCGGCGAGCGTGAGCGGGGTGAGCACGTCGCCGCTGGTCGTGGTGCCGGTCAGGTGCAGCGACACGGACTCCGGCTCGAGGCCGAAGCGCAGCACGTTGGGCACCGCCTGGACGTCGCCGGCGAACGGCAGGTGCGGCACGGGCCGGAAGTGGACCGCGACCTCCTGCCGGTTGGTGCGCATGGCCTTGCCGGTCCGCAGCCGGAAGGTCGTGTCGCGCCACCGCCAGTTGTCGATCTCCAGCCGCAGCTCCGCGAACGTCTCGGTGCGGTGCACCGGGTCGACGCCCGGCTCGTCGACGTAGGCGGGCACTCCCCCACCGGCGGTGTACCGGGCCCGCTGCGACCGCTCGGCGGCGTCGTGCAGGGTCAGCGGGCGGATCGAGCGCAGGACGTCCATCTTGCGGTCGCGCAGGTCCCGGTCGCCGAGGCTGATCGGCGGCTCCATCGCGACCAGGCACAGCAGCTGCAGCAGGTGGTTCTGCAGCATGTCCTTGAGCGCGCCGACGCCGTCGTAGTAGCCGGCCCGGCCTTCCAGGGCGAGGGACTCGTCCCAGACGATGTCGACGCGTTCGATGTGGGCGCTGCTCCAGAGCGGTTCGAGGACCCGGTTGGCGAGCCGGACCCCGAGCAGGTTGAGGACCGTGCCCATCGCCAGGAAGTGGTCGACGCGAAAGATGCTGCGCTCCGGGTACAGCCGCGACAACAGCCGGTTGAGCTCGATGGCGTCGTCGAGGCTCTCGCCGAACGGCTTCTCCAGCACGATCGTGCTGCCGCTCGCGGTCCCGGCCGCGTGCAGCGCCGACACCGTGGCCGCGAAGATGGACGGGGGCAGCGCGAGGTACGCGGCGACCGGCCGGTCGTGCGGGATCACGGGGGCGAGGGCGTGCGCGTCGGTGACGTCGGCCCGGTGATACCGGGAGGCGGCGACCACCTCGCGCCTGCGGTCCGGCGGGACGTCGGGGGCGTGCCGGTCGAGCTGCTGCGCCGCCCACGCGTGGAAGGCGTCGTCGGTCCAGTCCTCCCGGCCGACGCCGGTGACCCGGAACCCGTCGCCGAGGTGCCCGCCGGCGCGCAGCGCGCCGAGTGCGGGCAGCAGGAACCGGCCGGTCAGGTCTCCGGTCGCGCCGAGGATCACGAGCTCATCAAGCATCACGAGGCTCCCGCCATGGCTCGGGACAGGTTGACCCCGCTGGCGATCACGCCGATGTGGCTGAACGCCTGCGGGAAGTTGCCGGCGAACTCGCCGGTCGCCGGGTCGATCTGTTCGGGCAGCAGCCCGAGCGGGCTGGCCCGGTCGCACAACGACGCGTAGAGCGCGTCGGCCTCCTCCAGGCGGCCCTGGCCGGTGAGGTTGTCGACGAGCCAGAAGCTGCACAACAGGAACGCGCCCTCGTCGCCGGGGATCCCGTCGGGGGACTCGTCGTGGCGGTACCGGTGCAGCAGCCCACCGCCGGCGCCGAGCCGTTCGGTGACGGCCTTGGTGGTCGCCACCATCCGCGGGTGGTCGGCCGGGATCACCCGCCGCAGCGGCAGGGCGAGCAGGCTCGCGTCGACCCCGCCGCCGTCGCCGAGGTGCTCGGTGAGGGTCTGCGCGCGGTCGTCCCACGCGTCCTCGACGATCGCGCGGCGGATCTCCTTCGCGGTCGCCCGCCACCGCGGCGCCGGTCCGGGCAGGTCGAGCCGCTCGGCCATGGCGACCGCCCGGTCGAGCGCCACCTGACACATGGCCGCGGAGTAGGTGAAGACGTGCCCTTCGCTGCGGACCTCCCAGATGCCCTGGTCGGGCTGGCGCCACGTGCGGGCGGCGGCGTCGGCGAGGCCGGCGAGCCCGTCCCAGAGCCCGGGCTCGACCCGGCCGCCGGCCCGGGACCACTGGTCGGCGCAGTCGAGGATCTCGCCGTAGACGTCGTGCTGGCGCTGGTCGGCGGCGCCGTTGCCCCAGCGGACCGGCGCGGAGTCGCGGTAGCCGCGCAGGCCCGGGTCGATCCGTTCGTCGGGCACGGGCCCGCCGGCCGGCGTGTACATGATCCTCGGCCGGCGGCTCTGCTCGAACGCGTCCAGGACCCAGCCGAGGAACGCGTCGGCCTCCCCGCCGAAGCCGATGCGGCGCATCGCGAAGACGGCGAACGCGGCGTCGCGGATCCAGGTGTACCGGTAGTCCCAGTTGCGCACGCCGCCGACCGGAGCCGGCAGCGAGGACGTCGGCGCCGCCACGATCGAGCCGTTGACCCAGTGGTCGCAGAGCTTGAGCGTGACGGCGGCCCGGCGGACCAGCGCCTCCTGCGGCCCGGCGTAGTCGAAGCCGGTCATCCAGCGCCGCCACGCCGCGGCCGTCTGCTCGAGGCTCTCGCCGGCGTCGAGGTGGTGGTGGCGGTGGACCCGCCCCCACGACAGCACCAGCTCCATCCGGTCGCCGCCGCGCAAGGTGTACCGGTTGTGCAGCCCGCCGTCGAGCGGGTGGCTGGACCGCAGGTGCAGCCGCACGCCGGGCAGCATCGCCGCCTGGATCTCCAGGCCGCCGAGCGCGGCCCGGGCGATGGCGCCGCCGTGCGGCTCCAGGTCGACCCGTAGCTCGGCGGTGCCGTCCAGCACCTCGACGAGCCGCACCAGCTCACCGCGGTCGGCGGGGGTGTCGTCGGCGAGGTCCGCGCCGGAGCGCAGGGCGAGGGCGTCGGTCAGCCGCACCAGCCCGGTCGCGGTCCGCAGCTCGGTCACGAGGACGCCGGTGTCGCCCAGGTACCGCTGCCGCGCCTCGACCACACCGTCCGGCGCGACCTCGAAGTGCCCGCCGCCGGTGCGGTCCAGCAGCCCGCAGAACAGCGGCTCCGCGTCGAACCCGGGCACGCACAGCCAGACGACGCCGCCGTCGAGCCCGACGAGCGCGGCGGTCGCGCCGTCCCCGATCAGCCCGAGATCCTCCAGCGCCGGGAATCCGTCCCGCGGGCGCACCGGCCGGAACGCCGGCTCGGCATCCATCATGTCCTGCCTCCACGGTTGCCTGGTTCCGGCGCCGCACTACCCGCCCGCGCTGACCCGTAACGTCACGGGTAGGCGGGGAGGGCGGCGTCGGTGGCCAGGCGTTTCGTGCCGCTGACCATGGACCGCTGCACCAGCCTGGTGGCGAAGAGCCGGTTGCGCAGGGCGAGCCCCCAGCCGGTGGCGGGCGCCAGGAACCGGCCGGGGTTGGCGCCCTTCTGCCACCGCCCCGCGTACGCGCGCATGCGCTGCTCGTAGGCGGCGAGCGCGGCCCGGTGCTCGCCCCGGGCGGCGGCGAGCTCACCGGCGAGGACGTGGGCGCCGACGAGGCCCGTCCCCACGCCCATGCCGCCGAGGGTGACACCCCAGGCGGCGTCGCCGAGCAGCGCGATCCGCCCGCGCGTCCAGCTCGGGGCGCTGACCCGCGCGATCGCGTCGAAGTACAGGTCGGGGGCGTCCGGCAGCGCGTCGAGCAGGGCCGGCACGTGCCAGGGCAGGCCGGCGAACGCGTGCGCGACGAGCTTCTTCTGCGCGTCCTGGTCGTGCCAGTCGACGTCGCGTTCGTCGCCGGTGCGGAAGACGACCAGGGCGGTGGCGCGCGAAGGATCGTGCGGGTCGGCCGAGATGCTCGCGGTCCGGCCGGGCACGGTGTAGTAGCGGCTCCCGCCGGGCGGCCCGAACGTGTTCGGCAGCTCCCATCCGGCGATGTGGTAGCCGAGCCGGTGGACGAAGTCCTGCTCGGGACCGAACGCGAGCCGGCGGACGGCCGAGTGCATGCCGTCGGCCCCGACGACGAGGTCGAAGGCCCGGGTGCCGGCCGCCCGGAAATCGACCCGCACCTCGGATCCGGTGTCGTCCAGGCCGGTGACGGTGTCGCCGAACAGGTACTCGACGCGGTCCGCGGCGCGGTCGTACAGGACGCGTGACAGGTCCCGCCGGAACACCTCCAGGTCACCCCCGGCGAACGCGGCGGGCAGCATGAAGATCTCCCGGTCGTCCTCGTCGACGCAGGTCATGGCGCCGCCGTGGGTCTGGCGTGCGCGCAGCTCGGCCAGGACGCCGAGCCGCTCCAGGACGGCCAGGTGGGTCGGGCCGCGGAAGTCGACGGCGAAGCCGCTGCTGCGCAGCCGGGGTGCGACCTCCACGACGGTGACCTGGGCGCCGTGCTCGGCGAGGCGGAGCGCCAGGGCGGGCCCGGCGACCCCGGCACCGCTGACGAGCACACGGAGGGAACGAAGCGCGGTGGTGGACATGGCATTCTCCAAACTGTGTCCGTCGGATACAGAGTATGCTAGACACAGTTTCGAGAGGAAGGCAACCATGCGAGATCTGGTGACGTTGCTGTGGGAGCCGGCGGAGCCGCCGCGCCGGGGGCCGCGGCCGACGCTGACGCTGGCGGCCATCGCCGGTGCGGGGATCGCCGCGGCCGACGCCGACGGGCTGGCGGCGACCACGATGCAGCGCGTCGCCGAGAGCCTGGGCGTGACGAAGATGGCGCTGTACCGGTACGTCCCCGGCAAGACCGAGCTGGTGGCCCTGATGCTCGACGCCGCCGTCGGCGCGCCGCCGGACCCGGTGCCGGGCGCGGGCTGGCGGGAGACCCTCGACGCCTGGGCGAAGGCGCTGTTCGCGCGGTTCTGCGAGCACCCGTGGACGCTGGAGGCCGCCGTGGGCGCGCGCGTGCTCGGACCCTGCGAGCTGACCTGGCTGGAGCGTGCGGTCGCCGCCCTGACCGGCACCGGGCTGCACGGCGGCGAGATGCTCGACGTGGCGGCCACGCTCAGCGGCCACGTCCGCAACCTGGCCCAGCAGATGTCCGCGGCGTCCGCGCCGGACGGGCTGGAGAGCGAGCTGGGCGGCCCGATGCAGGCCGTGCTCGCCGGGCGGGAGGACCGGTTCCCGGCGGTGACCGCCGCCCTCGCCTCGATCCGGACGGCCGGGGGGCAGGATCAGGCGCTCGACTTCGGTCTCGCCCGCATCCTCGACGGCGTCGGCATGCTCATCGACAGCCGCGGCCGCTGAACCGGTCGACCGTCCACAGTGGACGGCCGCCGCCGCGCGGAGCTTGCGGGCTCCGCGCGGCGCGATGTACCCCTGGGTTATGCGAGGTGGCTGATCCGCCCGCCGGTGGTGGGGTGCTGCTCGTAGGCGCTCTCGGCGTGGATGACCAGGTCGAGGCCGCCGCGCTCGTGCTCCGGGGCGACCCGGAAGCCGACGGTGCGGTCGACGGCCTTCGCGACGAGCCAGGTGGCGCCGAACGCGTAGACGGCGACGACCAGCACCGCGAGCGCCTGCCGGCCGAGCAGACCGGCGCCGCCGCCGAACACGAGGCCGTCCTCGCCGCCGGTGACCACCGAGGTCGCGAGGACCCCGATGAGCACCGTGCCGATGAGGCCGCCGACGCCGTGCACCCCGACGACGTCGAGGGAGTCGTCGTAGCCCAGCTTGTACTTGAGACCGACGGCGTAGCAGCAGGCCACGCCCGCGACGGCGCCGATGACGAGGGCGCCGAGCGGGTTGACGGAGCCGCACGACGGGGTGATCCCGACCAGGCCGGCGACCGCGCCCGAGGCCGCGCCGAGGGTCGTCGGGTGCCCGTCGCGCCAGCGTTCGACGATCAGCCAGCCGCCGACCGCGGCGGCGCCGGCGACCTGCGTGTTGAGGAACGCGGTCGAGGCGACGCCGCCGGTGGTCAGCGCGGAGCCGGCGTTGAACCCGAACCAGCCGAACCACAGCAGCCCGGCCCCGAGGATCACCAGCGGGAGGCTGTGCGGCCGCATCGCCTCGGTGCGGAAGCCCAGCCGCGGCCCGAGCACCAGGGCGAGGGCGAGCGCGGACGCACCGGAGTTGACCTCCACGACGGTGCCGCCGGCCAGGTCCAGGATGCGCAGGTGGGTCGCGATCCAGCCGCCGCCGAACACCCAGTGCGCGATCGGGACGTACACCAGCAGCACCCACAGCGCGACGAACCCCACCCACGCGCCGAACTTGGCACGGTCGGCGATCGCCCCGCTCAGCAGTGCCGCGGTGATGATGGCGAACATCAGCTGGAAACCCGCGAACGCCATGGTCGGCACCGAGCCGGTGAGGTCGGTGGGGCCGATCCCTGCCATGCCCACGTGCTCGAGGGACCCGATGAGGCCGCCGGCGGAGTCCTTGCCGAACGCGAGCGAGTAGCCGGCGACGACCCACACGACGGTGACGACGGCGAGGCAGGCGAACGACATCATGAGCATGTTGAGTGCGCTCTTGATGCGCACCATGCCGCCGTAGAACAGCGCCAACCCCGGCACCATCAGCAACACCAGCGCCGCGCTCACCAGCAACCAGGCGGTGTCGCCCGCGCTGAACCCCTCCGGCATCGACGGACCCTCTCTCTTCGGGTGTGGTCCGTGATCGCCGTTGATCGCGTGGCATGCAGCGTCGCGGTCGTCCGTTTCACCCGTTGGACGTCCGCGTTTCGAACATGTTTCCGGCGTCACACCCCGGACGCGCCTGGCGGTCCGGCGGCCCGCGGCCGCTACTTGAGGTCGCGGGCCGCCCCGCGCTGGAGCCACAGGCGGGTCGTGATCGCGGCACCGGCGACGCTGGCGAAGGCGAGCCCGGACGAGAACGCCCGCTGCAGGGTCGTGAAGTCGTCGGAGAACATGGTGCCGGCCGCCACGACGACCTGCGCGCCGAACGCCACGACGGCGGACATGCCGACGATCGCCTCCGCGGTGAACTGCGGATCGAACACCCGGTGCAGGGTCGCGTGCCGCACCCCGACCTCGATGGTGCCCCGGTCCGCCGCCAGATGCGTCCGCTCCCCGTCGGCGAGGGCGAACAGGGACGCCCGGATGCGGGCGATGTCCCGGTCGTACGCCCGCAGCGCCATGCCGAACTTCCGCACGCTGACGAGGATCAGCAGGCTGACCATGCCCAGCACCCAGGCCATGGACGCCACCCCGATGGCCACGTCCGGCCAGTTCGTCATCCGCGCGCTGACCGCCACGAAGAACCCGATGATCGCGACGAGCAGCGTGAAGTAGTACCCGAGGAACTGGTTGCGTTCATGCTCGATGTGCCGGTAATGCAGCCAGTGCTGCTGCCCCTCGTACATGAGTGCATCCGTCAACAGGCGCTCGCGCTCGAAATCGTTCAGACTCACTGCGCCAGCGTCGGATGCGGGCCGCCGATGATCATCACCCCGCGCGGGTGAGCGGCCCGCACCCGCGGCGCCAAGACAGCCGTGGATCGCCGGCCGGGGCCGGCCGCGGGCGCGGTCCTCGGCGTCGTCGCCGGTGTGCAGAGCCACGGCGCGTCGCTGCCGTCCGCCGGCCTCATGCTGGCGCTCGTCGTGCTCGGCATCCTCGACGCGTTCGCCGGGCTCGCCGCGGCCGTCGCGTTCGGCACCGTCGTCGTCGCCGCGGGCGGGGTCTCCTCGACCGGCACGCTGCGGCTGCTGCTCGGCGTGACCGCGCTGTGGTTCGCGATCGCGCTGCTCGCCGGCGTCGTCCGCCCGTTCCGCCGGCCGCGGCCGCAGCGCGGGCTGGACTGGTGGACCCGCGGCGGCGACGTGCTCATCACGTCGCTCACCGGCGGCTGGGCGGTGCAGAAGAGCATCGGCGCGCTGAACGGCCTCGCCGGCCACGTGCTGCCGATCGCCGGGTCCGCGAACCGGATCGCGCTCGCCGCGCTCGCCGCCATCGTCGTGCGGATCGGGCTGGAGAGCGTCGCCGGCTGGGCGTACCCGTCGCGGCTCGGCGCCGTCCGCCCGGAGAAGCTGCCGAAGCCGGGGAAGGTGCAGCGGCTCGCCGCAATCGGGCTGCGCACCACGCTGTTCGTCCTCGTGGCCGTCCCGTTCCTGGGCATGCCGTGGCAGCTGTGGGCGGGTGCCGCGCTGTTCCTCGTGCCGCAGGTGCTCAGCGTGTACGACGACGCGTTCCCGAACAGGCCGGAGGTCTTCCGCTTCCTGCCGAAACGCGTCGTCAAGACGGTCTTCATGATGCTCGTCGGCACCGGCACCGGCACCGGCTCGGGCCTGGCCCTCGCCTGGCTGCTGGACGACCCGGCGGCGCGGATCGTCAACGGCTTCGTCCTGCTGTCCCTGCCGGGCCTGGTGTTCTCGATCGTCGAGCTGTTCGGCCGGGAGGGCGAGGAGCGCGAGCAGATCTGGCGCCGCGAGCTCGCCGACGGCGCGGTCGTCGCCGTCGGCATCGCCGCCGCGCTCGGCGTGTTCTCGTAAGGTGGGGCCGGTGACCTTCCATCCCGTGCCAGAGCCCCGCCCGACGCTCACCCACGCCGGCTGTGTCGTCTCCACGCCGCTCGGGTACCGCCCGCTGCACCTCGACCTGCACGTGCCGCCCGGCGACGGCCCGTTTCCCGTGGTGCTGTGGGTCCACGGCGGCGGCTGGATGACCGGCAGCCGCGTGTGGACGGTCGACCCCCTGTTCCACGAGCGGATGGTGGCCCGCGGCTACGCCGTCGCCGACGTCGACTACCGGCTGGCCCTGGAGGCCACCTACCCGGCGCAGCAGGCCGACCTCGAGGCCGCCGTCCGCTGGCTGCGCCACCACGCCGCCGCGCTGCGCCTGGACCCGGCGCGCTTCGCCGCGCTCGGCGAGTCGGCCGGCGGTCAGCTCGCCGCGGTCGCGGCCCTCACCGGCACCGGCGACACCGCGATCCAGGCCGTCATCCTCTGGTACGCCCCGGCCGACCTCTCCACGGTCCCGCACCAGGACGACCCGTTCATGTTCCCGGCGATCCTGCTCGGCGGCCCTTTGGAGGAGCGGCAGACGTTCGCCCGGCTCGCCAGCCCGCTGCACAACATCCACCCGGCGGCGCCGCCGTTCCTGCTCGTCCACGGCACCGACGACGAGACCGTCCCGTTCGCGGAGGCCACCGGCTTCGCCGAGGCGCTGCGCGCCCAGGGCGTCCGCTGCGACGTCCTGCCCGTCGAGGGCGCCGGCCACGTCTTCACCGGTGCCACCGTCGAGGTCGGCAACCTCACCGAGGCCGGCGCCGACTTCCTCGACGACGTCCTGCGCTGACCGCGGCCGCACCCGCACGACGTCCGCCGGTTTGCGTGGGGAGGTTCCAGACGGGTACCAGGGAGACTGTGCCTGATCAACGTGGGCGGCCCCGGGTGGTCGTCGTGACTGGAGCGTCGAGTGGGATCGGCCATGCGGCGGCGCTGGCGTTCGCGGCCGCGGGTGACCGGCTGGTGCTCGCGGCACGGGCGCGCCCCGGCCTCGACAAGGTCGCGGCGCAGTGCCGGGCGGCAGGGGCGGAGGTCCTGGTGGTCACCGCCGACGTGACCCGGCCCGGGAGCCTCGACGCGGTGGCGGACGCGGCGGCCGGCGGGTTCGGCGGGATCGACGTGTGGGTGCACACGGCGGCGGTCATGGTGTATGGGCGGCTCGAGGACGTGCCCGCCGAGATCTTCGACCGGGTGGTGGAGACCGACCTGCTCGGCTCCGCGGCGGTCGCCAGGACCGCCCTCCCCCGGTTCCGGGCGCAGGGGCACGGGGTGCTGGTGTTCGGCGGGTCGCTGCTGGGCACGATCGCCGCGCCGTACATGAGCGCGTACATCGCCAGCAAGTGGGGGCTGCGGGCGCTGGTGCGGGTGCTGCGGCTGGAGACCCGGGACGCGCCCGGGATCCACGTGTGCCTGGTCGCGCCCGGGGCGGTCAACACCCCGGTCTACCGCAACGCCGCCAACTTCGCCGGGCGGATCGGGCGGCCGCCGCCACCGGTGGACCCGCCCGAGAAGGTGGCCCGCGCGATCCTACGCTGCGCCGAGCGCCCCAGGGCGACGGTCAACGTCGGCGCCGCCGGCACGTTCGTCAGGCTCGGCTTCACGCTGTTTCCGCGTCTGTACGACACGCTGGTCGGACCGCTGATGCGCCGCGGCGGCCTGTCGCGGGAGCCTGTCGCGCCGACCCCCGGCAACGTCCTGGCGCCGCTGCCGCCGTCCGGGCACAGCCTGCACGGCCCGTGGAAGCCGCGCCGGGTGCTGCGCGCGGGCACGGTGCTCGGCGCCGCCGCGGTGACCGTACTCGCGGTCCGAGGTCTGGCACGGGGACGGACCGGCCGGTGACGATCGCCGAGCTCGTGCGGCGGGCGCCGATGCCGGCCGTCGCGGTTGCCGTGTTCACCCGGGACGAGCAGCTTCTGGAGGTCGTCCACGGCTGCGCCGACCTGGAGACCGGCCGGCCCGCCACGCGGCACGACTGGTGGGACCTGGCGAGCCTCACGAAGGTCCTCGTGACGGTCCCGGCGGTCCTCGACCTGGTGGCGGGCGGGCGGATCCGGCTGGACGATCCGCTGGGCGTCGTGTGGCCGGGCGCCCGCCACGCGCCGTTCGCCGGCGCGACGGTCGCGCAGCTGCTCAGCTACGACGCCGGGCTGCCTGCCACCGTCCCGTTCTTCACGGAAGGCACCGATGTCGTGGCGGCCGCGCTCGGGACGCGCCCCACCGGTTCCGCCGCCGTGTACAGCGACGTGAGCTTCATCGTGCTCGGCGCGATGGTCGAGGCGCTCACCGGCAGGTCCCTGGCGGAGGCCGCGGCACGGCACGGGCTGCGGTATGCGCCGCTGCCCGGCCCCGCGGTCGCCACCGAACGGTGCGCCTGGCGGGGGCGGCTGATCTGCGGCGAGGTCCACGACGAGAACGCCGCGGCGATGGGTGGCGTCGCCGGGCACGCCGGCGCGTTCGGCACGATCGGCCAGGTCGCCCGGATCGGCCAGGACTGGCTGTGCGAGCGGGTGAGCACCCCGGCGCTGCACCGGTCGGTGCGCGAGTGCTGGTCGGAGGGCGCCGACGGGGAACGCTTCGGCCTCGGCTGGTGGCTGGCACCCACCCGCGGCCTGGGCGGGCCACGCCCGGGCGCGGACGGCTACGGCATGTCGGGGTTCGTCGGCAACCGGATCTGGCTCGAACCCGCCCGCGGCTACGGCGTGGTGGTGCTGAGCAACCGCATCCATCCGGTCCGCACGCCCCGCGAGCCGTTCGCCGCCTGGTGCGCCGAGCTCCTGCTGCGCGCTCAACGAATCTGACCGATGGTGAGTGCGGCCGATCTCGGGCGATACGCTTCTCCCTCGCGACGAACCATTGGGCCGCTCGTCAGCGGGAGAGGCGGGACCGTGTTTCGATGGCTGCGATCCGGGTGGCTGACGATCTGGGGTGCGCGGCCCTTCACTGTTCGCACGCCGATGAGCGTGACGGCGGCTGTCGCCGCGCTGGACGCCGACCGGGCGACCAGGTGGACCGCCCTGGGTCTGTCTTCCCGTGGCGCGGGCTTCCGGCACGTCACCGGCTCGGTGACCGCTGACGGTGTGCGCCTGACTTCCCGCCGTCCGGGCTGGAACAATCTCTTCAGCCCAGTTCTCCAGGCGCGATTCACGCCGCTTCCGGACGGCTGCGAGCTGACCGGCTCGTTCACCGCGCCGGAACCGGCCCGGGCGTTCACCCTGGCGTGGCCGGCACTCACCATCCTCTGGTCCATGTGCGCGCTGGGCGCCTCCGGCAGCCTCGTTCCGGTTGCCGCCGGCTTCGGCATGGCCGCGCTGGGCATCGTGATGGCCACGACGTCGGCACTGGCCGGCCGGCGCGACGAGCAGCACCTACGCAGTTGGGTCAACCATCGCCTGCGCGGCGCCGCGTGACATCTGCGGTGCTTGCCGGGTGACCGCCCAGGAGTCCTTCCGCGCGATGCTGCATGACAGCGTCAGTGAACCTGGCGCTGGCACCGCAGCCGTGGTGGCAGTTCAGCACCCGGTTCCTGCTCGACAGGGCACGGAAGAGGCCACGCTTCCACGACGGCCTGCCCGCCGACCGGATCACGGCACGCGCCGCACTCCTGGACCTCCTGGACCTCCTGAGCCGCGCCCAGACGCCGGAAACTCGAGGACACCCTACTGGGCATGAGGGATCGACATCGCGTGGGCCTCTCGGATGGCAGATGACGCCGCCATGATTGCGGTGATCGTGTTCTGCCGTGTGTACTGCACCGTTCCCGCAGCATGCACGGTGGCGTGCCGGTTGTAGTGGCCGGGAACGGCGCCTGCCGCGCCGTCGAAGGAGTCGAGCGCCAACAACAGTGGAGCCAGCGCGAGCCCGGTCCGGAGACGTCGCCAGGTATGATGCCTGCGCAGTTCTTCGATTGCCTCGCGTAGCGGTCGGTAACCCTGCCACACCCCCAGAGGGCAGGCAACCCGCAGTGTTGTGTCAAGAATGTTGGTCGCAAGTGCCTGCGCGGCCGAGTAATGCCGCTGGCGCGCTGCCGCGATCGCTTGCCGCAGCAGATGTGCTTGCTCACCGACCGTGCCGCGCTGCGCCTCCATCGCGACACGGTCGCAATCGTCCAAAATATCCTGCTCGCGATCAGTCACCCGAAGGAATACTTCGGTCTCGTGCGCGGATATCAGTTCTGCCAGAATTTCCGGCCGGGGAATCCAGGCCACAGCGATTCCCTTGCCGGCAATTCGTGCAAGACTCGCCGTGTCCAGCATCGCCGCCTCGACTGAGACCGGTCCGGATGATCCGAGCCAGTTGGGTGCGATTCCGTGTCGTATCGTGAAGGCGGCAGTCGCAACACTGCCGCCGAGCCTGGGCTCGATCTTGGCAAGCTGCTCCAGCGCCGCCCTCATACGGACGGATAGCATCCCCACCTTGAACTCCGATCACCCGATGGCCATCATGCCAGGCGCAAGAATGGCGAACTGTCACACCGAACCGATCGTCATTCTGCACAATCAGTCACGATCATGCAGCTGGATATCCACCCCTCCGCGCGACCCGACGCCGAGGACCTGCGCCACCGTAGCGGTGGGTGCCGATCACATCGCGGAAAATCCGAGCACCGCTGGTGCGCCGCGCAAGACCAGAACATTCGGTACGGCGTCCTTAGTTGCTCAACGATTGAATCCGACCATCGAGGCGCGTCCCTGGCCATACCTGACGGACAAGGCCCGCCAACCGTTACCACCGACCGAAACCTCGAAGAGGCGCTGCCCTCCTCGCCGACATCAGCACCGTCAGGTCGAGGAGGACCGGCATAGCACGCGCCATCATCGGCTCAGACCCGCACCGGCGGCCTGCAACCACCGAGATCATCAACAATCGGGGGAAGATCCCGGCAAGGTCGGTTCGGACCGGTACATCGCCCAACGTCTGGTTGCTGACGGCGAGGCTGCCCGCACGGCCTCGCCTGTTCGCCAGCGCCTGAGGCCCGTAAGCCCCATCCCGCCGCGGACCGTGTCGCGGTGGCCGCGTTGCGCGCTGCAGACGGATGCTCGACGGCGTGATCGACCAGGACCTCAAGGAAGGCGGCCAACGCCGCCCATTGAGGTGGCCGGAGGCCTCTGCGCTGCTGCGGGGTGGCCAGGTCCGGGTTGTGCATCTCGTCGACCAGGACCAGATCGGTGCGGGGGAGGGTAGCGCGACACGATCTTTCGGGGCGATACGTTTGCATTGACATATGTCGCTCAGTATCGGTAGCGTAACGCCCGGAAAATACATCTTGCGATGGTCGTTAAATACGCGTGAACACGCCATTTCGTCATGCGTGGAAACGGAGCGAAACGTTTACATGACCGACGACGAGCAGCATGACCACGGGATGTCCGGGCCGGTCTTCGCCGTCGGCGGGCCGAGCGCATATGACGAGGTGGTGCGGTTCACGGCCGCAGTCAGAGCGCTCCGTCCGCTGCCGGAAATGCCGCACCCCGATTTCCTGCTGTTCCAGACACTGCATCTCACCGCCGAACTGCTCTGGTACAACATGCATTTCGACATCGTCCGCGCCGCCGACGATCTGCGCGCCGGGGACTACCGGTCCGCGCACCGCCTGGTGCGCCGCGCGACGGAGTTGCAGCGGCTGACGGTGACGCATCTCGGTCAGGTCCGGTCCGGCATTCCGCAGACCGAGTTCCTGCAGATCCGGGCGAGCCTGCCCGAGGGCGGCAGCGGCCTGGACTCCCCCGGCATGCGCAATCTCCAGAAGGCGTGCCGACACCTGTGGCGCTGCTTCACCGCGGCGATGGAGTCCGAGGGCCTCGCGTCGGAGGTGGAGCTGCTGGAGGCCGACGCGACCCAGCCGCAGCTGCGGCTCGTCGCGCTGGAGATGCTGGAGCTCGACGACGCGCTGCTCGGCTGGCAGCAGGAGCACCAGCGGATGGTGTGGGCGCGGCTCGGCGGCCACCCCACCCTCAACGACGGCCGCTCCCCCGTCAGCCTCACCGGCCGGACCGTCGACGTGCTCGACCGGTTCGTCGCGCACATGCGCTTTCCGCGGCTGTGGCAGGCGGTACAGGACTATCACGAGTCGATGGCCAAGCATCAGGCGTACGGAGGGACCCACCGATGACCGGCACCGTCTGGCAGCCGCCGCAGGATCTGCCGTTCCACTGGCACGTGTACGACGTCGGGCACCTGCTGCCCGACGGCTGGGCCGCGGCGCTGCTCGACGTGGCCCGCGAGCACGCCGTCCGGCGCGTCTTCCGGCCGACCATGTCCACCGCCCGGGAGGTCGCAGGCGCCGAGATCCCGATGCACAGCGTCGACGGCGAAGTGCTGCGGCGGGCCGCGCCGTGGACATTCGACCTGTACAGCGGCTGGTTCAAGCAGCTCGGCGAGCGGACCGCGGAGGAGAAGCTGGAGGAGACCAGCAGCGACAACCGCGCGCTGAGCCTCAACATCCAGCAGGGGATCACGATGCGGTACCCGTGCCACGTCGATAGCAACCCCATGCAGGGGCTGCTGTACCTGACGTCGTGCACCGAGGAGACCGGCGGCGGGCTCGTCGTCGCCCGCGACCGCGCCGCGCGGGACGTCGCCGGCGTCGACGCGAACGCCATGCGGATCTACCCGTCGGCGGGCCAGCTGTACTTCTTCGACGCCCGCCGGCACGCCCACTACGTCGAGCCGCTGCGCCGCGACGACGCCGTGCGCGCCGTACTCACGATGAACTACTACTCGCCGTCGTGCCCGGAGACGGTGCGCCCCTCCGGGCTCGACGAGCAGCTGTTCGGCCGCTGAGTCAGGCGCTCATGACCGGGTCCGGCTCCGGCAGCGCCGTCTCCTTCAGGCCGATCCGCCGGTGCAGGCGGCGCAGCGGGCCCGGGGCCCACCAGTTCCACCGCCCGAGCAGCGTCATCGTCGCCGGCACGAGCAGGCAGCGCACCACGGTCGCGTCGATGAAGACGGCGGTCGTGAGGCCCAGGCCGATCTGCTCGATGCTGCCCATCTGCGCCGCGGCGAAGCAGCCGAAGACGATCACCATGAGCAGCGCGGCGGAGGTGATGACCCGGCCGGTGTGCTGCAGGCCGCGCCGGACGGCGGTGTCGGTGTCGTCGCCGCCGTCGACGTACTCCTTGATCCGGCCGAGGAGGAACACCTCGTAGTCCATGGACAGGGCGAACGCGAACGCGAACAGGATGACCACGACGAAGGGGTCGAGCCCGCCGACGGTGAGCGTGCCAAGCGCCCCGGCGAGCCAGCCGTGCTCGAACACGGCGACCATCACGCCGAGGGTCGCGCCGAGGGACACGACGTTGGCGAGGATCGCCTTCACCGGCACGACCAGCGAACCCGTCATCGCGAACAGCAGCACGAGCATGGCGGTGAGCGTGATGCCCAGCGCGAGCGGCAGGTCGTCGATGATGAGCCCGACGAGGTCCACCAGCACCGCGGCGTCACCGGTCACCCAGGACTGGACCCCGGCGGGCCGGTCGGCGCGCAGCCGCCGCACGAGCTCCTGGGCGGCGTCGTCCTGCGCCCCGCCGCGCAGGCTCAGCTCGACGGCGGCGAGGCCGGCGCCGACGGGCTTCGCCGGCTGCACCTTGCCGACGGCCGGATCGCCGGACCAGCGGGCGGCGTAGGCGTCGAGCTCCGCGGCGCCCGTGCGGGCGACGACCGTGACCGTCGGGGCGAACGACCGGCCGAACCGGGTCTTGAGCTCGTCGGCGACCCGCACCGAATCGATGCTGCGCGGGAAGCCTTCGAGGCCGGGCAGCTTCACGGTCGCCGACAGCAGCGGCAGGCCGGCGGCGAGCAGCAGCGCCGCGGTGACCACGGCGACGACCGCCGCCCGGCGCTGCACCAGCGCGGCGAGGGCGGCGAAGAACCCGCGCCCGGCCTCGTCCGCGGCGGCCTTCTGGCGCGCCGGTTTGAGCCGCTTGCGGGCCAGGCCGATGAGCGCCGCCGTGAACGTCAGTGACACCAGCATCGCGACCAGCGCGATCGACACGCCGGCGGCGCCGAGCGCGGTCAGCTGCCGCACCGAGAAGGCGAGGAGCCCGGCGAGCGCGGCGGCGACGGTGAGGGCGCTGAAGAAGATGGTGCGCCCGGCGGTCGCCCAGGCCCGGCCGATCGCGTCCTCGGGCGGGAACCCGGCGGCGAGCTCCTCGCGGTAGCGGGCCACGAGCAGCAGCCCGTAGTCGACGGACAGCCCCAGCCCGAGCAGCGACGCCACGGTCAGCGCGTTGGAGTCCACGTCGGTGACCGTGGTGAACGCGTACAGGACGGGGAAGACGGCGGCGACCGACACGACCGCGGCGAGCACCGGCACCCCCGCCGCGATGAGCCCGCCGAACACGATGACGAGCACGACCAGCGTCAGCGGCAGCGACAGCAGCTCGGCGCGGCTGCGGTCCTCGTCGAGGGTCCGCCCGGCGTCGCGGCTGATCGTCGCGGACCCGCCGACCCGGACGGCGGCGCCCGCGGGCAGCTCGCCGCCGAGCCGGTCGAGCTCGGCCTCGACCTTGTCGACAGCGGCGTTGCGGGTCGGCTTGTCGATCTTCTCCAGGGTGGCCACGACGAGCAGCGCCCGGCCGTCGGCCGACACCGCCGTCGCCTCGACCTTCCGCACGTGCTCGACGCCGCGCAGCCGCCCGGCGGCCGCGTCGACGGCGGCCCGGACGTCGGCCGCCTTCGGGTCGACGGCGTCCACCAGGCCGACGACCTGCCCGGAGGAGTCCTCGGCGGTGCCGATCAGGTCGTACGCCTCGATCGACTCGACCTTCTTGCGCACGCTGTTGGTCTCGGAGATCGCGTCCAGCAACGGCCCCGCGGCGAGCACGCCCCCGACGACCGCGACCAGCCACACCCCGAGCACCCACCACCGCCGCCGGAAACACCAGCCGCCCAGCCCCGCCATGAAACCCATCCCGCTCCGCCCTCCCCGTACCGACGAATCCGCAGCATCAAAGTGCCAGACCGCGCGGGAGGACGGGTGGGCGGGGGCCACCACACCGGTGGACCGTGCGGCGGCGTCTACTCGTTGGGGTAGACCAGGCCGATCTGGCGGCGGATCTCGTCGAGGGTCTGCATGATCGTCAGGGTTTCGGCGAGGGGCAGCAGCGGCGAGTCGGTGGCGCCCGCGGTGAGCAGGTCGGCGAAGTGGGCCGCCTGGTGGACGAGGCCCTCATGGCCCGTGATCGCGGGTGGGGCGGACTCGCTGACGTCGCCGGCGACGGTGGTGAGGCGGACGGCCTGCGGCTGGTAGAAGGGGCCGGCGAGCTCGATCCGGGCGGCGGTGCCCGAAATGCTCGCGGTGGTCGGCGACGCGGCCGTCTGGGTGGTGGAGACGATGCCGTGCGCGCTGCCGGTCCGCAGGACCGCGGAGACCTGGGCGTCGACGCCGGTCGTGGTCATGGTGCCGGTCGCCTGGATCTCCTCGGGGGCGCCGAGGACGAACGAGGTGAACGAGACGGGGTAGATGCCGAGGTCGAGCAGGGCGCCGCCGGCGAGGGCCGGGTTGAGCAGCCGGTGCGTCGGTGGGATGTCGAAGTGCTGGCCGTGGTCGCCGATCACCGTCTGCACGTCGCCGAGCGCGCCGTCGGCGAGCAGCTGCCGCACGACGTCGTAGTGCGGCAGGAAGCGGCTCCACATCGCCTCCATCAGCAGCAGCCCCGAGCCGCGGGCCAGCTCGATGAGCTCCGCGGCCTGGGCCGCGTTCTGCGTGAACGCCTTCTCGACCAGGACCGGCTTGCCGGCGCGCAGCGCGAGGAGGGTCTGCTCGTGGTGGTGGCTGTGCGGCGACGCGACGTAGACGGCGTCGATGTCGGCGTCGGCGACGAGCGCCTCGTAGGAGCCGTAGGCGCGGCCGCCGCCGTGCCGGGCCATGAACTCCTCGGCGCGCTGGAGCGAGCTGGAGCCGGCGGCGACCACCCGTGACCTCGAGTGCCGGTGGACGGCGCCCGCGAACTGGTCCGCGATCCAGCCGGGCGCGATGACGCCCCACTTGATCGGCGGTGCGTCCTGGGGGTCCGCGGTGCGCGCGGTGGGCAGTGCAGTGCTCACGGTCGTCCTCACGTCGGGTGTGGTGCTCGACCCGAAGCTACACGACGAAGATCCGGACCCGGCGCGATAGCGTTGGCGGCCGTCCACCGACCCCGGGAGCGCCGATGTCCGCCATGCCGCCCAGCGCGCAGACCTTGCGCACGTGGTTGCGGCACCGGCGGTTCGGGGTGCCGCCCGCCATGATCGACGCGGCGACCGAGCGCCGGCTCGCCGGGGACTGGCGCCGGGCGTGCACCGCCGCGCACGTGACGCCCGACATCGACCTGCGCGCCGTCGAGTGGGAGCACGGACGCGAGGTCGCCGCCGCGGTCGAGGACGACCTGCGGCACCTGGCGCCGGACCTGCTGCGCTGGCACGAGCCGCTGCACGGGCACCACTCGTGGCCGGCCGCCAGCCGGCCCGTCCCGATGACCCGGCTCGCCGGCGGGCTCGGCATCCTGCTGGTCCAGGGGCCCCGCAGCGGCGGCCGGCGCCGGTTCCAGCTCCGCTTCGACAGCGGCGTCTCCCCCGCGGCCGAGCTGATCGACCGGCACCTGTGGGACGTCCGGCGGGCGCCCGGGCTGCGCGCGCTGTGCGGGCCGGAGCCGGTCAGCACCGAGGCGGTCTGCGCGCACACGACCGGCCGGCAGCGGGAGGCCGCCGCGGCCGCCGGGATCGACGCCACCGGGCTGGCCGAGCCGCGGTCGGACTTCAGCCTGGCGAGCTACCCGCTGGTCTGGTCGAGGCTGGTGCCGGCCGCCCGCGCCCTGCTGGACCGGCGCGGCAGTCGCGCCGGGGCGGTCGATCTCGGCGAGGGCTGGCTGGACCTCAGGGAGCGGCCGACGGTCGTCGCCGGGCCTCCACCGCGCAACGCGCCGCTGCTGCAGGTCTCGGACTGGCAGGAGCCGCTCGACGCCGAACTGGTCCGCCACGGTCTCATCGATCCGGACGCATTGCATCCCCTCGTCCACGACGCTCTCCTGCCCGGCCGGTCGCGGTCTCGGCAGCCGTACGCCCCGCCGGTGCCCGCCGTCGTGCGGGTCCAGTGCGGCGGGCGGGCCCACCGGCTGGCCGCCCGCGACGGACGGTGGCACCCGCTGGACCACGACCCGTCGGACCTGGCCCGGGAGGAGGCCCTCGCCGCGCTCGGCGGGCCGGCCGAGGGCTGCGCCGACGTGCTGCTGAGCTGGCGGACCGGCGGGCGCCGGGACGCCGGGCTGCCGCCGCCGGTCCAGGACCTGCACGACGAGCTCTGGCAGCGGGTGGCGTACGCCGACACCGACGGCGTCCTGCGGCTGCTCGGCGACGGCTTCCCGCCGGCCGTTGACCGGGGCGGCGTCACGCTCCTGCACGCCCTGAGCCGGCTCGACCATTCGCGGATGCTGCCCCGCCTGCTCGCGCTCGGCCTGGACGTGAACGCGCGGACGGTCGTCGGTGAGACGCCGCTGCACGCGGCGGCGAGGTCGCTGTCCGACGGCGCCGCCGACCTGGTCGGGGCGCTGCTGCGGGCCGGCGCCGACCCGCGGGCGGTGAACGACCGCGGGCAGTGCCCCGCCGACCTGGCGTCCGACCCGGCGGCGGTGGCCCTGCTGCGGGCATGACGACCCGTCTCCCCGCTGGCGAAGGGGCACCGGGGTGACTATCTTCGTGGTCCATGACGGCTGGCGACGGAGACGCCGAACCGCTGCGCGTGCCCCCGTGGCTCGCCGGGCTCGGCGCCGATCCGGACCGTCCCGCGTCCGGCGGGACGTTCCGCCCCGACCCGGCCGACGCAGCCACTCCCGTTCCCATAATCCAGGACGAGTCCGTCCCCGTGGATGAGACGCCGGGCGACGCGGCGGACTGGGCCGCGGCGCCGGACCGCGACGGCTGGCACGTCGCCGACGAACCGTCGGAGCTGCGCGGGCTGTGGGTGTTCTGGCGGTCGCGGCTGATCGTGGCCGGCGTCGCCGCGGCCGTGTCGCTGCTGGTGATCCTGGCGGTGGCGGCGTACTTCAGCGACGACGATCCCGCTCCCGTCACCCCGCCGGTCGGCCTGCCCTCGCCGGCCCCGTCACCCACCGGCGCGCCGTCCCTGACGCCGGACCCCGCGCCGGCCACGCCGTCGAAGGCCGCGCCCGCGTCGCCGTCCCCGGCCGCCGCGCGGACGACGTCCCCGCCGCCGAAGTTCGGGCCGGTCTCGCTCGAGGCCGAGGCGCCCGGCAACACGCTCGGCGGCTCGGCGTGGGTGGACCGCTACCCCGGCGCCTCGGGCGGCTCGATCGTGCGCAATCTCGGCGACTGGGGCAGCCGCGCCGGCGACGGCGTGCTGCGCTTCAACAACGTCGACGTCCCGGTCGCCGGCACGTACACGCTGAAGCTCTACCACGTGAACATCGACAACGAGCGCACCAGGACCGCTGTCGTCACGGTCGACGGCCGCGACCCGCAGCGGGTCACGCTCGACGGCGGCTCGACGTGCTGCACCGCGTCGACGCTGAAGGTCCAGCTCCGCGCGGGCGGCAACACCATCTCGGTCGCCAACCCCGACGGGCACGCGCCGTCGGTCGACCGCATCGTGCTGTCCCTGCCCTGACCCAGGGCCGCGGCGTGCCGAAATCGATCGCCGTCTTGACTGACGGTTGTTGATGTGTCTACCGTCTCAACACGCTTTTAACAAAGTTTCCTAACTGTTGGTGAGGTGAACGTGAAACGATCCCTTCGCCAGGTCCTCCTGGTCGGGGCCGTCGTCGCCGCCGTGGCCGGAGCGACCGCTATCGTGCCACTGGTCCAGGCAAACGCCGCCGCCGCATGCGCTCCGGCATGGAGCGCGTCGGCCGTCTACGTCAAGGACAACGTCGTCTCGTACCAGAGCCACAACTACACCGCCAAGTGGTGGACCACGAACGAGGTGCCGACCGCCAGCGGCCAGTGGGGCGTGTGGGCCGACAACGGGGTCTGCGGTGGCGGGACCGATCCCACCACCCCGCCGCCGACCTCGAAGCCGCCGACGTCGCAGCCGCCCACCTCGCAGCCCCCACCGCCGCCCGGCGGCAAGAACGTCGTCGGCTACTTCGCCGAGTGGGGCGTCTACGCCCGCAACTACCACGTGAAGAACATCGTCACCAGTGGCTCGGCGGCGAAGCTGACCCACATCCTGTACGCCTTCGGCAACACCAGCGGCGGGCAGTGCTCCATCGGTGACTCGTACGCCGACTACGACAAGGCGTACACCGCGGCCGACTCGGTCGACGGCGTCGCGGACACCTGGGACACCGGCGCGCTGCGCGGCAACTTCAACCAGCTGCGCAAGCTCAAGCGCCTGTACCCGAACATCAAGGTGATCTGGTCGTTCGGCGGCTGGACCTGGTCCGGCGGCTTCACGCAGGCGGCGGCGAACCCGACCGGCTTCGCGAACTCCTGCTACAACCTGGTCAAGGACTCCCGCTGGGCCGACGTCTTCGACGGCATCGACATCGACTGGGAGTACCCGAACGCCTGTGGCCTCAGCTGCGACTCCAGCGGCCCGGCCAGCTACAACAACGTCATCACGGCGCTGCGCAACAAGTTCGGGCAGAACTTCCTGGTCACCTCGGCGATCTCCGCCGACGGCTCCAACGGCGGCAAGCTCGACGCCGCCGACTACGCCGCCGGCATCTCCAAGCTGAACCTGGTCTTCCCGATGACCTACGACTACTACGGCGCCTTCAGCCCGCAGGGCCCGACGGCTCCGCACTCGCCGCTGAACTCCTACTCAGGCATCCCGACGCAGGGCTTCTGGTCCGACGCGGCGATCCAGAAACTCAAGTCCAAGGGCGTCCCGGCCAGCAAGATGCTCCTCGGCATCGGCTTCTACGGCCGCGGCTGGACCGGCGTCACCCAGGCCGGCCCGGGCGGCACCGCGACCGGCCCGGCGCCCGGCACGTACGAGCAGGGCATCGAGGACTACAAGGTCCTGAAGAACTCCTGCCCGGCCACCGGCACCGTCGGCGGCACCGCCTACGCCAAGTGCGGCAGCAACTGGTGGGGCTACGACACCCCGGCCACCATCGCGGGGAAGATGACCTACGCCAAGCAGCAGGGCCTCGGCGGAGCCTTCTTCTGGGAGTTCTCCGGCGACACCAGCAACGGCGAGCTCATCACCGCCATCAAGAACGGTCTCGCCTGACGCCTGAACGGTCTCGCCTGACCAACGTCGCGCCGCCGCAGCCGGTCCCGGGCTGCGGGCGGCGCGGCCCCGTACGCGCCCCTCGAAGTGGCAGGGGCGGGGGGGGGACACGGGAGGGTGAA